>JAEYXN010000286.1 GCA_023431285.1 Bacteroidota bacterium | reverse complement strand
TCCCTGCTATCAACAAAACAAAAGTTATTCGTCTTTTCAGATTGTTAGTCATGCGAGTGAAACTTGTAGCTGATTCGTAATGAGATGTTTCTCCCGGCTTCATCGGCATAGTATCGTAACCGGTTCAGATAATTCCTGTAAGAAGTATTAAGCAGATTGTCGACTCCGACAGAGATGAGTAAATCTTTATTGCCAACCGAAAGTGTCGATCCTGCTTCGAGCCGCACCAGCGCATATGATCCCGGGGCGTCCATGAAGTCAAAGGTTTCCGCGAGGTCTGCATTGGTTACATTTCCTGGAAGAACGGTTCGGGGAGCCTTATCCTGTGAGAATACATAAGCGAGACCACCGGTGACAAAGAAGTCTTTCCATTTTCCAACGTTTTTCTTCTTGTAGGTAATTGCATTGTCCCATTGCGCCGGAGGGATGAATGGAAGTCTGCCGGTGTCTTCGCGATTGTCGGCAGAGACATATGAATACTTGGAGGTCCACGATACACGACGTGTGAGGTTCTGCGCAAAGAACAGGTCAGCTCCTTTCATCAAAACGTCCGTTTGACGATGTTCGAAGATTGGGAAGAATCCACGTATGGTCAGCTGAGTGCCTGAGGGTGAAAGGTACACGTAGTCACGAAGATAATTTGCATAAACGGTGAGCTCCAGGAAGGTGGACCCTCGGTTGTAATGGAATGTATTCACCCATTGTATCGATCTCTCTTTTTTGATTTCAGTGTTATCGATGATAACGCCTTCGTCTTGAATAAGGAGACCGCGTTCTATAGATGCTGCGGAATGATGAAGACCATTCGCGAAGAGCTCACTGATGTGTGGAGGTCGTGAAGCGAGAGCAGCATGAGTGTTTATCCGCGCCATATCACTGATGCGATATGTAGCTCCTGCCGATGCTGAAAAGTATGAAACGTCGAAAGCGGGAGTGATCAACGTGGATTCATCAAACATCCAGACACGGAAGAATTGTTTATCGACTCTCAGTCCACCCTCCAGTAGCCACTTGTTGTGTTTCCATTTTTCCAAAGCGTATAAAGCGATATTTCCTTGCCGATAATCAGGGAGGAGACCCGCGCTGCGTTCATTGAAGTTGTCTTTCAGTATTCCTGTAACGCCAACGCTTCCAGACCACGGGCCGTTTCCATGGTCCAGTGTAACGTCAACGCTATGGGTAAGCAGATCAAATGATATAGAAGGGATGCTCTGATCTCCGCGGCGCACGTCGAATTCCTTTCTTTGATTATACTGCGCGCCATAAACCACCCGTAGTTGTGCACGCTCACTAACGTCCAGGCTACCTGCCAGTTTGATCAGATGGTGTCCGGTCTGCTGTCGTGGATTGCCGATTTCATAAGCAAAATCGTTGATGAACCATGGCTGCGACGACGTAATACTCTGCTGAAGATCATTCAGGTTACCAACGTGTGCGCTACGGAGTATGCCGATAGTTGTATTGAAAGAGCTCGCATATAATTCAATAGACTTGCCTCCTTTTCCGTATCCGATCGCGAACGAAAGGTCATACTCCTCCGCCCCGGTATTGGAAAGATTGTAATCCGGCGCATGGTAGTCTCCCCCTTTCTTAAGCGTTCCCTGAGCGCGCCATGCCCAATGTTTGTGGAAACCGTTCTCTATGTTTCCCGAGAAAGATAAGCCTCTGTTGTTTGTAGAGAACCCTGTGTGGAATTCGCCTCCGGTCCCTGAGCCCAGATGTAGTTTGGGTGTGCTGATGATGATGGCGCCGCCCAATGCATCTGATCCGTAACGTACGGCCTCTGATCCTTTGACGACTTCTATTTCTGAGGCGATGTAGGAATCTATCTCCGGTGCGTGTTCCAGCCCCCATTGCTGACCTTCCTGACGGAGTCCATTATTCAATATCAGTACACGCTGTCCGGACAACCCATGGATGACAGGTTTAAAAATGGAGTTCCCTGTTGAAATGCTTTGCAGCCCGGGAAGCTGTTCAAGGATTTCGCCAAGCGCTTTCCCTCTTGACTGGATAAGCTGATCTTCCGTGAGTATCCCAAGTGCTTGTGTAAAGGAATGGTTTTTCGAATGCTGGTCCTGAACCACGACATCATGAAGCATTCTGGCCACTGATTTCAGCTTAATTACAACGGTTCGGTTGGATGGCACCCGGACCTGAATATTGTGATCAGCATATCCTACAAATTTGATCACGATCGAAAACGCCCCCGGACAAAGGTTATCGAACTGAAACCTACCCTCAGCATCGCTGGCGGTCCCGTCAGAAAGTGATGGAATCAATATCGTTGCTCCAGGTAGTGGCTCACCATTCTCGTCTTCAACCAGTCCTGCGAGGCGGTTTGTACAATTAGTTTGTGCGTGTGTAAAGACTCCGGAAAGGACTATTCCGATCAATAAGGCCAGTCTTATTAACACTATATGCAACATCGTTGCAAATATGAGTTAACAAATTGAATAATTGATACGTGGACCAAAAAAAGTTAGTCTACGATATCCTGCATTTTGTATTTCTGAATGAGGTAGTAGAGGAAGTTGAAGGAGAGCACTGAATCGTCGTCCGTATTTGTGGGACGGTTCTTTTCTTTAGGGGCGACAGGCGCGGGTTTATATACGTTGCGTTTGAAGGAAGTCCTTAACGATGAAGAGTCCTTGCGGGGGAGGATTGAGGAGGCAGACGAGTCTGAACGTGTAAAAAACACACGTTCTGCTGGATCTTTCTCGTAAGCGTCAAAGCTTGGTCGTCCGGATTCCTGTGCGTTTACATCAACTCCTGCGGCGCATAGAAGCGTTAAGAACAAACAGCCGCCTATTATTAAGGAGTGATTCTTTTTCATGATAAGCCCAGGTTGCTTAGCAAACGCCGTAATAATATTTTTTGTTTCAGTAAATTAATACAATTTATGAACGATTAACACTTTTTTAACAAATGGATCAGGTGTTAACTGATCCCGACGAGGAATTTTATTCGTCTCCGAGGTCGGGTTTTGCAAATACCTTTAATTCACGGTATGATTACTTGGGACGACTTTCAGAAAGTTGAATTAAGGGCCGGGACTATCATAAAAGCGGAGGCCTTCGAAGGTGTGAAAAAGCCTGCAATCAAATTATGGATTGACTTTGGCCCGTTGGGAGTAAAGAAGTCCAGTGCACAGATCACTGATCATTATACACCCACAGAGTTAGTAGGTAAACAGATTATTGCTGTCGTGAATTTTCCTCCGAAACAGATTTCCAATTTCATGTCTGAAGTTCTGGTAACAGGCTTTCCTGATGAGAAGGGGGCGATCGTTCTTTCCACCGTCGACAAACGAGTGCCCGATGGCGGGCGTTTATTTTGAGTATGATCCGCTTTTCCCAGCTGCAGCATCTCACTGGAGGACAAGTCCTTGGTTTCTTCAAGGACTCAATCATTTCGTCTTTGATCATCGACAGTCGGAAGGCCACCAATAACAATGAAGCTATATTCTTCGCCATACGCGGGGAGCGACATGACGGACATCAATACATCATGGATCTGTATGAGCAGGGTGTCAGACAGTTCGTGGTGGAAGAGAATCCGAAGTTTCCCCTTCCTCAAAGCAATGTTCTGAAAGTGACTTCTGCTGTCAGAGCGCTACAGCAAATCACTGCAGCGCATCGTAAGGAATTTAAGATACCCATTATCGGTATTACCGGGAGCAACGGGAAGACCATCATCAAGGAATGGCTTTTCCAAATGCTGTCGCGGTGGGAGGTAGTCGCCAAGAATCCCGGCAGCTATAATTCGCAAGTAGGGGTACCGTTGAGTGTATGGCAGCTTCAGAAACAGCATACCATCGGAATCTTCGAAGCGGGGATCTCACAGCGCGGGGAAATGGAAAACCTTCGCGAAGTGATCGCTCCTACACTGGGAATATTTACGAACATTGGCCCTGCCCATGACGAAGGGTTTTCAGACATCAGAGAGAAAGTACGAGAGAAGCTCAGATTGTTCCGCGATGTCATTAAGCTGATCTATTGCGACGATCATGCCCTGGTGAAGGAGGCCGTAGAAGAACATTCGCTGCCATCCTATAGCTGGGGCCAATCGGAGAAATCAGATTTACGAATCACCAAACTGAATGGCCAGACCTACCTCTGCTCAAACTCTATCGCAAGATTTGAAGTAACGATTCCTTTCGAGGACAAGGCTTCCATCGAGAACTGTTTTCATGCGTTGACGATGATGGTCTTTCTCGGTTATCTGCCGGAAAAGATTCAGGCGGGGATCAACACACTGAAGAGCATTCCGATGCGACTTGAGCTGAAGGAAGGGATCAATCAGTGCCTCATCGTAGACGACACATACAACAATGACCTTGCAGGACTTGAGATAAGCCTTCAGTTCCTTGCGCACCAGCAACAGAAGAAGAAAAAGACGCTCATACTTTCAGATGTCTTACAGTCCGGACTAAAAGATCAGGATCTGATTGCAAGATTGAACGAGCTGATTGACAAACATGGTATTCATCGATTCATCGGCATCGGACCTACGCTCAGCAATAATGAAGAATTCTTTCCTGAGGAGTTTTCATTCTTCCAGAGTACGTCAGATTTCCTCGAAGACTTTGATCCGGGTACGTTGCAGCACGAGATCATTCTCATTAAAGGGGCTCGTCCATTTGAGTTCGAAAAGATTGTTCGCCGTCTCCAGCGCAAGGTCCACGGCACTGTGATGGAGATTGACCTTGGTGCGCTGGTCCACAACCTCAACTACGTTAAGTCGACGCTCAACAAGCACACGAAGATCATGGTGATGGTAAAGGCTTTCGCGTATGGCAGCGGAAGTAACGAAGTGGCCAACCTGCTGCAATATCATCAGGTGGACTATCTCGGCGTAGCATATGTGGACGAAGGTGTTGAATTAAGAAACAACAACATCGGGGTGCCCATCATGGTGATGAACCCATCGATGGAGAGCTTTGAGCAGTGCCTTCAGTTTCATCTAGAGCCGGAGATATACAGCTACAGGATGTTGCATGCACTTATTCAGTTCCTTCACGGTAAACCTTGCAAGATCCATCTCAAGATCGACACGGGTATGCGTCGTCTTGGATTTGAAGTCAACGAACTGGATGAGCTGATCCTTAATCTGAAGCAACATAAGAACCTCACTGTCGCATCCATCTTCACTCATCTTGCCGGTGCCGATGAGAGTGACCATGACCTGTTTTCCCGGGAGCAGGCCGAGGCATTCAAGATTGCTGCGGATATGATTTCGAATGAACTAGGTTACAGGCCTCTCTATCACATTCTTAATTCTCCGGGTATTCTTCGGTTTCCGGAATACCAGTTCGACATGGTGCGTCTGGGGATAGGGTTGTACGGGATCGATCCTACAACGGAACCAGGAAATTCACTGAAGCCGGTGGCGACGCTCAAGACAGTCATTTCACAGATAAAGGAAATTCCTACAGGACAAAGCATTGGTTATGGACGACGGGGTCGCGCGGGACGCAACAGCAGGATCGCTACGGTCGCGCTAGGATATGCGGATGGTTTCAGTCGCGCGTTTAGCCGGGGCGTTGGCCAGGTTCTGATCAATGGTCGCCGCGCAAAAGTGATCGGTAATGTCTGTATGGACATGACTATGGTGGACATCACCGGTATTCCTGCGAGTGAAGGCGACGAAGTGATTGTTTTTGGAAAGGATCTTCCTATTCAGGAGATCGCGGCATCCATCGGCACGATCCCCTACGAGATCCTTACCAGCACTAGTGAGCGGGTGAAAAGAGTCTTTGTGGCGGAAAGCATCTAGCCTCCACATCCCATATTCCGGCGAAAGTTCTCAAGGTTCATCCCTCCAAAGTCAGGAGACTCTTCTGGCTGATCCGGCAACGAAGGTTTTGGCTCTTCTTTCGAAAATTGGGTTTTCTTCTTCTTTTCCGGCTTTTTTGCCCTCTTCTGTCTCTGATTATCTGTCATAAATCATTGGAGTTCAAAGGAACCACCTATATCTTTGCCTTGTTTAAATTTAATCTAAATAAAGCACATGGCAAATTCCGGGAAGAATGTGGCGCAGATGAAGCCGGGTGAAGTGGGTATCGTAGCAGGATTCACAGATCAGGACCTATCCGTTAAACTAATGGAAATGGGTTGTCTTCCTGGCGTCCCTGTTCGCTTTAATTTCAAAGCCCCGTTCGGAGATCCAGTGTGTATCAGTGTTGCCGGTTATGAACTGTCCCTGCGGATAGAAGAAGCGTCAACCATTTCAATCCTTAATTAATGGCAGTTCACCGGCTTCAGAAAGTTGCGCTGGTTGGGAATCCGAACTCGGGTAAATCATCCTTATTTAATCTGCTCACTGGTCTTAACCAAAAGATCGGGAACTTCCCCGGGGTCACCGTGGAGAAGAAGTCGGGTGTCTGCAAACTTTCTAAAGATGTATCGGTTGAGATAATAGACTTTCCGGGGATCTACAGCATATATCCAAGAAGCCTTGATGAACGCATCGTCTCCGAAGTTCTCCTGGATCATCACTCTGTGAATACTCCGGACGTGGTGGTTGTCACTGCCGACGTGACCAACCTAAAACGCGGCCTGCTTCTTCTGACGCAGATAATGGACCTGGGTTTACCTTGCGTTCTTGTCCTGACCATGATGGACCTTGCCGCCAGGAAGGGTGTCAGCTATGATTTGAATGCTCTTTCGAAGAGACTTGGGATCCCTGTAATCGCCATCAATGCTCGGAAGGGCCACGGCCTGGAAAAGCTCCATGAGATTCTGGCGGGCCCGGTGAAGGCGTCATCTAATACAGTGTTTCCGATCTGGAAGGAGGTAGGACAACCTGTCGCGGAGTTGCGTGAAACCATGGGCGTGGACAACGACTATGAGGCCTACCTGTTCCTGGAACAGCCACAATCGCTGAAGTTTCTTTCTGAAGAGAAACGCCACGCGGTGGACGCCGTAAGAGAGAAACACCAGTTCTTTCCCGGCAAATTCCAGGGCGCGGAAACGATACAACGGTATGGCTACATTCAGGATCTGCTCACGGCAGTAACGTTAAAGGCATCTGATCCCTCCCGCAAGAGCACGTCGACTAAAATCGATTCGATAATCACTCATAAGGTATGGGGATACCTTATCTTCTTTGGAATTCTGTTCCTCATCTTCCAGGCAATCTTTGCATGGGCATCCGTCCCCATGGATTACATCGATCTCTGGTTCGCCAGGATGAGCTCGTACCTTGACGAGGTGCTTCCCGAAGGACCCCTCACGCGACTTGTTACAGAAGGGATTGTCCCCGGGATTGGCGGCATCGTCATATTCGTACCTCAGATTGCCATCCTGTTCGCATTCATCTCCATACTTGAGGAGTCAGGCTATATGGCGCGCGTGGTGTTCCTTATGGACAAAGTCATGCGCAAGTTCGGACTCAACGGCAAGAGCGTCGTTCCGCTGATCTCAGGAGTGGCCTGCGCAATTCCGGCAATCATGGCGACCCGTACCATTGATAACTGGAAGGAACGAACCATTACGATTCTGGTGACGCCTCTCGTGAGTTGCTCGGCACGCCTTCCGATCTTTACTATTCTGATCGCATTGATCGTTCCCGATGAAACCGCCCTTGGGTTTTTCAACTTACAGGGCATTGCATTGATGGGCCTTTATCTGCTGGGATTCATTGCTGCAATTGGTTCCGCCCTCATAATGAAGTGGCTCATTCGTCTTAAGGAACGCAGCTATCTTCTGATGGAGCTTCCCACTTACCGTGTTCCGAAGTGGTCGAACGTGGGGTATACGATACTGGAAAAAACAAAAGCCTTTGTCTTTGAAGCTGGTAAAATCATCCTTGCGATATCGATTATCCTTTGGGTGCTGGCCAGCTATGGTCCTGGCGACTCAATGGAACGCGCAGAAAACACAATACGAAACAACGCGACTCAGCAGGCCATCCCTGATGACGAGCTTGATGACAAGATCGCTGCGGCAAGGTTAGAATATTCATATGCAGGGACAGTCGGGAAAGCGCTGGAGCCTGTGATCAAACCTCTTGGATATGACTGGAAGATCGGTATTGCGCTGATCACCAGCTTTGCCGCGCGCGAGGTATTCGTCGGGACCATGGCAACCATCTATAGCATCGGAAGTCAGGGTGACAGTGATACTACCATCAAGCAACGCATGAAGGAAGAGATCAATCCCGAAACAGGAGGCCCGCGCTTCACGCCGGCAGTGGGTTTATCCCTGCTCGTATTTTACACGTTCGCCATGCAGTGCATGAGTACACTGGCAGTAGTTTACCGCGAAACACGTGGCTGGAAGTGGCCGATGATCCAGCTTCTGTACATGACAGCGCTGGCTTATGTATCAGCATTTGCAGTCTTTCAGATTTTCTCGTAGTCCCAAGCAGTGATTTGATTATTTTCGGGTCAAAATTTATCTATTGAAATCCTTTCAACAGAATTTCGTTCTGGGTGTACTGGGCGGTGGACAGCTCGGTAGAATGCTTATTCAATCAGGCATCGACTTCAACATTCCTTTTGCTGTACTCGACCCCGACGCCAATGCGCCGTGCGCAGGCATTGCCAGGTTTACAAATGGCCCGCTTACCGACTACGATACGGTAATGAAATTCGGTGCCGCCTGCGATATCATTACTATTGAGATTGAGAATGTCAACGTACAGGCTCTTAAAGATCTTCAGCGTAGCGGGAAGAAAGTTTACCCTCAGCCTGAGGTGATCGAACTGATTCAGGATAAAAGAACTCAGAAGTCTTTCTATCGCGAGCATGGCATTCCCACGGCAGACTTTGTATTGACGAACGATCATGCTGATGTGCGCTCACATGCTTCAATGCTCCCGGCTGTAAACAAACTTGGCAAGGAAGGTTATGACGGTCGTGGCGTACAAATCCTTCGCAGCGAATCCGACCTTGACAAGGCATTCGATGCCCCAGGGTTGTTGGAGCGTCTTGTTGATTTTGAGAAAGAGATTGCTGTCATTGTCGCGAGAACAGAGTCCGGGGAGGTCAAGAGTTTCCCGGCAGTAGAGATGGCTTTTCATCCTGTGCAAAATCTTGTTGAGTATTTATTTTCCCCGGCACAGATCTCCCCTTCGATTGAAGAGCGCGCACAGAAGCTGGCAAGTGATATCATCGTGAAGTTAGATATGGTTGGGATTCTCGCTGTGGAGATGTTTGTCACAAAAGAAGGAGAAGTACTCGTCAATGAAGTTGCTCCACGACCACACAACAGCGGGCACCAGACAATAGAAGCGAATACCACATCACAGTACGAGCAACACCTTCGTGCAATACTTGATCTTCCATTGGGAGACACTACGACGATCATGCCGAGCGCAATGGTGAATCTGCTGGGAGAGCCTGGTTATGAAGGCGAGGCAAAGTATTCAGGATTTCATAAAGTGACGGAGGTACCCGGAGTGCATGTCCATCTCTATGGTAAGCGCCTGACGAAACCATTCCGGAAGATGGGTCACGTGACAATCCTTGACCGTGATCTGGATGGTCTGAAAAAGAAGGCTGAATTTGTGAAACAAACTCTTAAAGTAATATCCTAATGGCATCACCGGTAATTGGAATCATCATGGGCAGCCAGTCAGACCTTCGGATCATGAAAGAAGCGGCTGAAGTGTTGGACGAGCTGAAGGTACCTTACGAACTCACAGTAGTTTCAGCGCACCGCACACCGATGAGAATGGTGGAATATGCAACTACAGCACGCGGCAAGGGACTCAGGGTCATCATCGCGGGTGCCGGTGGCGCAGCACACCTTCCGGGAATGGTGGCGTCTATGACCTCCCTGCCGGTGATAGGAGTGCCTGTTAAGTCTTCTAATTCCATTGATGGCTGGGATTCAGTTTTGTCAATTCTGCAAATGCCTGCCGGCGTGCCAGTAGCGACTGTGGCATTGGATGGTGCCCGAAACGCCGGAATACTCGCCGCACAGATTATCGGCGCGTCGGACGCCCGCGTGGCGGATGCGTTGGATCAGTTTAAAGAATCACTGAAATCGAAAGTAGAAAGTGCGGCGAAGACCCTTGAAGAAAAAGGGTGGCGGGGAGTCTGAAAGTTTATACTACAATTTCGTACCTTCATACGAATCAATCGTAACCAATGACTGCTCACGACAAAGGTTGGCTCAGAAACTATCTGGAATTCCGTAAGGATTTACTGATGGATCTCACCACCGAGCCGGAAAAAAAGTCCTCTCATCCGGAGTATGCCCTTTACAGGATCGTGCAGCCTACAGGACTAATGTATGGCCAGTCCGTTGCGGAACTGAACTTCCCGGATCATGAAACGTGGGACCATAAGGACAGGATGAAAGTCCTCCTTGCAGAAAGTCTTATCAGCAGCTCCCTGCTCTTCTATGATCGCCCTGTTAAGAACCAGGAAGAGCTATCCAATATCATCCTGAAGACGCTTGAGAGTATCAGCAACTTCTATAACAATATCTTTCCTGAGCTCTCCACCCCCACCAAGACTCTGTTCGGAAGAAGAAAGTCTTCGCTGGAGCTTGCAGAGAAGATCCTGGACAAACGCATTGACCACACCAACAACTACGAAGGGAACTTCTGGGCTACCTTCTTTCACAACAGCCTTCTGTTCCTCGATGTCTTCATATTCGGTCAGTGGATCCACACCAACGCAGACCGAATCGTCGCCGACTTCTTCCGTTATGAACGTGAGGAACTGCGGTTCTCAGTTGTCAAAGTAATTGCCGCTGCTGCGCATGCCAACAAAGTAATCGCTCCGGAGGAAAAGAGGCTCTTTGAATTTTTCCTTCAGACCACCGAGCTCCCTTCAGAAAGGAAAAGAGAAGCGATGAGGATCTTCGCTAACGGTATTGCTATTCAGGATATTAATCTTCCTTCCGAGAACTCCTGGATACTAAAGAAGTTCTTTGTTGAAATCGCTATCCTGACGATTTGGGCAGACAAAAAAGTTGAAGAGTCGGAGAAAGAATTCCTTGCTGCGTTCTGCCGCTACTTTGATTTCTCCGATGATGAGCTTGAACACAGCCTTATTGCCATCGAAGGATTTGTTTTAGAACACTGGGAGCAGCTGGATTACCTGCAGGACAAGCAGGATTTCAATAATGTCAGTGAGCAATTCATCCAGCGGGTGGCGCGTCTTGCTGAGAAGAACAAGAGCCGGTTATTGCATGATCTGAAGAATCACGAGAAGATAAATCATCTTCTTATGAAGGCGCGGAGCAGTAACTTGTCAACAGAAGAAAAAGAGGCAGTGCGCCTTGAACTTATCGATATACTCAGGTCTATTCCAACCTTTGTTGTGATCTCCCTTCCTCAGAAGTTTCTGACCCTTCCTATTCTGCTAAAGATCCTGCCGAAGAATTTGTTTGTAGAGAACGAAGTCTAGGAATCTGGATCGCCGCTGCCGGAGTTTGCAGGTTCGGGTTCTTCCTTCCGCGGTACCAGGATCGAGAAGATAATCGACAATGTGAGCGTGGCAATGATCACCGCGAAGGATGCGTAAGCATTGATCTTTATCTCAGCAATCTCCAGCAACATCTTTGCTCCAATGAAGAACAGAATGATACTTAATCCTTTCTGGAGGAGATAGAACTTGTCAATGATTCCTGCAAGCAGGAAGAACATTGCCCGTAGCCCCATCACCGCGAAGATGTTTGAAGTATAGATAAGAAATTCGTTTTGCGTGATCGCGAATGCTGCCGGGATGGAATCGACAGCGAAGATGAGGTCGGTAGTTTCGATCAGAACGATCACCAGGAAGAGAGGCGTGAACATCAGGCGTCCCTGGTGGCGTACGAGAAACTTACCACCGAAATCCTCTTTGGTCACCGGGAGGTAGCGCCGGCAGAATTTCATAATCGGATTCTTCTCCGGTTCTATCTTTTCATCGCCGTCTTCGAAGTAGATCCGGACACCGGAATAGATGAGGAAGACACCGAAGATGTAGAGGATCCAGTGAAACTTATGGATCAGCAGAGCGCCGACAAAGATGAATATTGCCCGGAACACTATCGCACCGAGAATTCCCCAGAAGAGAGTCTTGTGATAGTATTCCTCTTTGACTTTAAAATATTTAAGGATAAGAAGGATGACGAAAATGTTGTCGACGGACAGTGCATACTCTGTAAGGTAGGCAGAGAAATACAGCACTGCTGCGTCTACTCCTGTCAGAATGGTTGGCTCTCCCTTTTCGATATGTTCGTACGGCCCCTGCGCGTAGACCAGGTATCCGAACAGGGTGCTGACGAACACCCAGAACATCGACTGGTAAAGTGCCGACTTGGTTGAGATCTTATGCGCCTGTTTATGGAAGAGGCCAAGGTCAAGTACCAGGAATAAAATGATTATTACGGCGAATACTCCAAAAAGAATCGTTTCCCGTTCGCTCAGATTCTTGAATAGGGAAAAAAGGAGTATGTTCTGCACAAAGAAAAGTTGGTGGTTAGAGCGTTGTTCCTAAAAAGTCTCAGTTAAAGGCAAAAAAGCGACATCCCGGTTCTTTGGATTCCAAAACTACAAATATATTTTTATCGCGAAAACACAGCGCGACTTTTATCTTTCCCCACGCGTCCGGAAATTTTCTCAGGGATTTCCGCACTTCTCACAGGTACCCTGGATAAGAACATTTATCGCATCGGCCTGATAACCTTTGGGAAGCCTCACGCCTGGAAGGTCGACATCAAGGCAATTTGTCTGTCCGCACCTGGTACACTTGAAATGCACGTGATCGTGATGGTGCTCTGCAGAGGAGCATGCATCGTTGCATAACGCATATTTCAATGTTCCTTCGTCATCCAAAACTTTATGGATCAACCCTTTGTCAAGAAAAGTTTTCAGGGTGCGGTAAACAGTGACCCGGTCAAGGGATTTGCTCACTTCTGTCTCAATGTCATGATGGGAAAGGGCGTAGTTCTTTTGAAGAAAGAGGCCCAGTATTTCCTGCCTCACTGGCGTGGAGCGCATTTGGAAATCCCGAAGTAAACGATCGGATGCCGCAGTCATGGTCAATGGAGCTGTAACTTCAGCAAATTACTATAAATACCATTATCGGCGATGCTTAGTTCCGCGTGCGTCCCTACCTCCGCGAGGCGTCCCTCCTGAATCACAAATATCCGGTCGACTTTCTTGATGGTGCTTAACCGGTGCGCGATTATGATCGTTGTGCGACCCTCCATCAGCGTTTCCAGCGCTTCCTGCACCAGTACTTCCGACTTTGCGTCCAGCGAGCTCGTTGCTTCGTCAAGTATCAGAATAGCCGGGTCCTTAAGGATCGCGCGGGCGATGGCGATGCGCTGTCGCTGCCCCCCTGACAATTTCACTCCACGTTCCCCCACCAGCGTGTCAAACTTCTCAGGAAACTTCTCGATAAAGTCCAGGGCATTCGCCTTCCTCGCGGCTTCGACGATATCCTCCGTGGACGCTCCAGGCCTTCCATAAGCGATATTCTCCAGGATAGATCCGCCAAAAAGGATCACCTCCTGCGGCACAATGCCCACATTACCACGGTAGGCCTGCAGGTCGTAGGAACCGGCTTCCTGCCCGTCAACATAAATCGCCCCCTTGTTAACGTCATAAAAACGCATCAGCAGGTTGATGATAGTCGACTTGCCTGAGCCACTCTGTCCAACCAAAGCGACTTTCTCACCGGGCTTTATGGAAAAGTCCAGTTCCCGCAACACCTGATAGTCGGGGCGCGAGGGGTAAAAGAAGTCGACATTCTTAAAATCAATTGCTCCTTTCAGCTTAAGACTATTTCCATTGTGGCGTGATTCGCCGGGCTCGTTGAGAATCTCCAGCACACGTTCCGAAGCGCCAATAGACCGTTGAATCTGCGAGAAGATGTCGCCCAGCCCTGCGATGCTGAACCCGATCAAGGCAGTGAACATGATAAAAGAGAACAGTGTCCCCGGGGAGATCTCTCCCACCAGAACCAGGTGAGCGCCGTACCATCCAACGGACACTATACCCGCAAACATCACGGACACGATGAACGATATGAACAGCGCACGATATTTCCCTGCGTAAATAGCAATTCCCACTACCTCCTGGATCGTGTTGTTGTACCTGCGCATTTCAAAAAGCTCATTGGTAAAAGCCTTCACTACCGAAATAGACTGAAGTGATTCCTCAACAATCACATTCGCTTCAGCCAGCTTGTCCTGAGCACGCCTTGATAGCTTGCGAATGAACTTTCCGAAGAGAAGCGCCGCGATTACAATAACAGGAAAGGTGAGAAGCATGAAGCCGGTTAATTTAGGCGCTATGCTAAAGATGATTCCCGTCCCGATCAGCAAAGTGAGCAGTTGCCGAAGGAATTCAGCGAGCGTAAAGCTGAACGTGTCTTGCAGTGCGGCAATGTCTGCGGAGAGCCTGCTCATAAGTTCACCGACCCTTCGGGAATCGAAGAAACTCAGTGGCAACCAGATTATCCGCTCATAAACTTTCTTTCGCAGGTCTGCAATTCCTTTTTCGCTTACAAGGGTGAAAGTATAAACGCGCACGAATGAAAAGATGCCCTGGATAAGCAGGAGAACCATCAGCGCGATGCCGGCCTGATTGATTGTAATAAAGATCTTTCCTTTCCCTGTCGCAATATCAAGCAGCTCTCCTGCAAGACGAGGAAAAATAAGTGTGGTAAGGATTGAAATGGCGAGCGCGAATAGTCCAAGGATGAATGTGCCCTTGTACGGAAGCATGTGTGCAAAAACGCCGGCAAGCTTTTGCAGGGAAGCTTTATTGAGTGGTCGTTTCTCCTCTGCTTTCAATGTATCCCTGCTCCTCTTTCCCATGTAAATTACCTGTAGGTGATCTCCGCATCGATGCGGTACTGAACCGAATCGGACAAGAACATTTCTTGTCCGCCAGTGATGGAGTAATGTCGCATCACCGACTTTCCATCCACTGCCTCAAACTCCATTTTTAGCTGTTGCGTTCCTTGATACATTGAATTTTCTTCCTTTACGCGCGCCTCGATTGATGCCGGAAACAATGGCTTATCGCGATAAGATATGATCATCTCTTCAATCAACAGTTCTTCTTTGGCTTTGAATTTAATGACATGACCTGCATCACCATCGGTATGGCGTTCAACGTCGTAGGAATTACTGTTCACTGGTTTATTGATCGTTCCCAGATTATAAAATACTTCCAGTTCCTTCTTCCAGTCGTCTACTGATCCAGGCTTGTATTCGCTTATACTTTCACTGCCATCCAGGAAAGCTGCTTTGCGCAGTAACGCATTGCCTTCACTGAGGAGAAGAGCCTGTTGGTTCAGCAGACTATCAATCGGGTAAAGCAGCGTCTGTTGCTTTGCGTTCTCAGCACAGGAGAACAGCAATGCGAAAGAGCCAACAATGAATGTTAAGCGGACAAACTTCATTTCGCAAACAGGATGTTACCTGTCATTTGCGGGGGAACGGGAACTCCCATCAACGTGAGTATGGTAGGTGCCAGGTCACCAAGCTTTCCATCTTTCATAGTTGGGTGAAAATCCTTGTCCACGAGAATGCACGGAACCAGGTTGGTGGTATGTGCTGTATTCGGAGTACCGTCGTCGTTGATCATCATATCCGCATTACCGTGGTCGGCAATAATGATGGTCGTGTATCCGTTGGCAAGCGCTGCCTCTGTCACTTTCTCTGCGCACTGATCAACGGTTTCGCATGCCTTCACAGCAGCCTCGAAAACGCCGGTATGTCCCACCATGTCAGGGTTTGCAAAGTTCAGACAAACAAAGTCTACCTCCCGTTTATTCAATTCAACAATGATCTTATCACGAATGTCACGCGCGCTCATTTCGGGCGCCAGGTCATACGTAGCGACTTTGGGTGAGGGACACAAGATGCGGCTCTCACCAGGGAACGCTTCCTCGCGACCTCCCGAAAAGAAGAACGTTACGTGAGGATACTTTTCGGTTTCAGCAATACGGATCTGTTTTCTTCCGGCGTCAGCCACCACCTGACCAAGAGTTTTATCCAGATTGTCTTTATCAAAGATCACTTTGACGTCACGGAATGAATCGTCGTAGTTCGTGAGGGTGACATAATACAAAGGCAACGCTTTCATTCCTGACTCTGGAAAGTCCTGCTGCGTCAACGCCTGGGTTATTTGTCGGCCACGGTCAGTACGGAAATTAAAGCATAATACAACGTCTCCTTCTTTGATCAGCCCGACAGGTTTATTATCCGCACCGGTTACGACTATAGGCTTTATGAATTCATCGGTGACATTGTTGTCATATGAATTCTGAATTGCCTGCAGAGGGTCCGTTGTGGATTCGCCGATTCCTCCGGTAAGAAGATCGTACGCCAGTTTCACACGCTCCCATCGCTTATCCCTGTCCATCGCGTAGTACCGGCCAATGACAGTGGCCAGTTTTCCCTTGGTTGTGGCCAGATGACCCAGCAGATCCTTCAAATATGCGAGCCCGCCTTTAGGATCAGTATCTCTTCCATCTGTGAAAGCATGTACATAGAACTCGCCAACGTTCTTGTTATTGGCAATCGTAATAATCCCCTTCAGATGCTCAATATGACTGTGGACACCACCGTCCGAAACCAATCCGATAAGATGAACCGCCTTATTGTTTTTCCTGGCGTAGTCAAAAGCATCGTTTAGAACGGGATTATTATCGAGTTCTTTCTCCTCAATTGCTTTGTTCACGCGCACGAGATCCTGATAAACCACGCGGCCCGCGCCGATATTCATGTGTCCTACTTCCGAGTTACCCATCTGACCGGCGGGAAGGCCAACGGCCAGTCCTGACGCCTCCAGTCTGCTGTTCGGATATTTTGAATATAACGAATCAACAAACGGAGTTTTCGCTTTGTCAATAGCGGAAACAGCTTTGTTTTTCGCGATTCCCCAGCCGTCCAGGATCATTAAAAGGACTTTTTTATTCATCTTCTCTGGATTAAAATTTTTTGCAGGCCGCAAATATAGCGACGTTGGAGGTTCCACCGATGGAAAACCAGCTGTTTTACGTTTAAACCATACATGCTAACGATTGTGCTCCCTCGCCCACGGGTAATAAATTCACTATCTTTCCGATGTGGCATGCTTTTGGCCACTTTGATTTGTTGATATGAGATCAAGATTTCTTTTGTTGACGACGCTGTTGATAATGCTGGCCACGGCCGGCTTTTCACAAGGAGATGTAATCACTCAGGTTAAAGAGACTATCAAGGCTGGCAGCGCCAAAGAGCTTTCACGCTACCTTCACAGCACCGTCGATGTCACACTCGAGGGTACAATCCAGTCATATAGCAAAACGCAGGCAGAGTTCGTTCTTCGCGACTTTTTTAAGCGGCACCCGCCAAGCGAGGTGAATATCATCCATCAGGGAGCTTCAAAAGGCGGACAAACTTTCGCCATTCTTCAGTACAAGAGCGGGGGCGATACCTTCAGGCTTTTTATGAAAGTGAAAGGAAGCGGAGGCAATACCCAGCTGCTGGACGATATCCGCTTCACCAAGGAATAATCAGTAATTCTCGGTTTCAGGTTCCTGTTTTCCCGTTGCCTCGGCTATTTTTGCACCGTGAAACCGGAGTACATCACCAAAGATTTTCTGAACAATTTCATCTCTTCCGCGCTGTCCGAGGACGTCGGGGAGGGTGATCATTCCAGTCTTGCGTCAATTCCCGCAGGGGCCGTTAGCGCTGCGAAACTTCTTGTGAAAGAAGACGGGATCATCGCCGGGATCGACCTTGCCATTGAAATATTCCGGCATGTAGACCCGTCTCTGCAGATAGAAACCAAAACAACTGACGGAGAGCGCGTTAATCGCGGTGATATAGCCTTTTTTGTAAGGGGATCGTCCCGTTCGATTCTCACCTCTGAAAGACTCGTTCTGAATTGTATTCAAAGAATGAGCGCCATCGCCACGAAAACCCGCCATTATGTGGAGCTTGTGTCCGGCACGAAAACGCGGATCCTCGACACCCGTAAGACCACTCCCAACTTCCGGCTTCCCGAGAAATGGGCAGTAACCATAGGTGGAGGCGCCAATCACCGCATCGGTTTGTTCGATATGATTATGCTAAAAGACAATCATATTGACATGGCAGGCGGTATCAAAAAGGCAATCATTCAGACAAAAGATTATCTTCGCACCCTGAATAAAAACATCGCTATTGAGATTGAGACCCGAAACCTGGGCGAAGTTCGGGAAGTGCTGGAAACAGGGGGCGTAGATGTGATCATGCTTGACAACATGAGCCCGGCTCTCATGAAAGAGGCTGTGGATATCATAGGAGGGCGTTTCAAAACAGAGGCAAGCGGAGGCATAACTGAAGAGACGATCCGCGCTGTCGCTGAAACAGGAGTTGATTACATTTCGGTTGGTGCGTTGACCCACTCGGTGAAGAGCATGGATTTGAGTCTCAAGGCAATGAAGCCCTGACTATTGTAGATAGAACTTTGATATGATTGTAAGAACAAAAAATTTCAAACTCGAAAAGAAGACCTATATCAACCTGGCGTTTAAAAGCGTGATTGCGAAGCAGGGATGGATTGCGGGGTTGATCGCGCTCGCTATTTGTGCACTTTATTTCTGGATTGCCAGCATCTGGTGGATCATTGGAGCCGTCATTGCTTTCGGGCTCTATCTCCTCTTCTGGTATATTCAGTTTTATGGAGTCACGCAACTTGAGCAGGGCAAGATGCTGTTTGAAAGATTCTCTTATGAAATCTCCAGTCAGCAGATCCTGATGAAGATTAATCCAAGAGAAGGAATGCCGTTGAAGTGGGACCAGATCCAGAGGGCTGATGTCGGGAAGGATCATTTTGTTCTTTTCGTAAACAAGGCACAGCTTATTTATTGGCCATTCAAGATTTTTAATACTGAGAACGAAAGGAAATTCGTTGCCAGCATTCTCAAGACCAAGGGACTTATCAAAGAGATAAAGTAATCCCATGGCAGGAATTTGAGACTTCTTAAATTCACGTTGTGCAGAAGAAGATCGTCAACCTTACGCCGGCTGAGATCCGCCAGCGCATCTATCGTTACTGCGCCTACCAGGAACGCTGTCACCAGGAGGTGAAGGCTAAGCTGTTTGAATTAGGAGCTGCCCGGAATGATGCTGAGGAAATCGTGAGTGAGCTTATCACTCAGGGGTTCCTTAACGAGGAACGCTTTGCCCGTTCTTACGCTGGCGGAAAGTTCCGGATAAAGGGCTGGGGACGTTTAAAGATCGTACGGGCTCTGGAATTAAAGGGACTCACATCAAACTGCATCAAAGCCGGGCTGAGCGAAATAGAAGAGGACGCTTATCTTAAATCGCTTGAGCACCAAATAGAAAAGAAGCGCGAGCTTGTTGACAATCCTGATTTATTCGTGAGGCGGGACAAGATTGCTACGTACCTGATTCAGAAAGGCTTCGAGCCTGAGTTGGTGTGGAAGGCCCTCAAAACCCAGGTTGAGGACTGACTTTCCTGCCGCGCGTTCATCCATTCGAGAACATTTTCCCTTCAGCACTTCTCATGCCCTCCGGGGCGAAAGGTTTACAAATGGCATGTTGATCATGTGAACCCCTGCCCGTCGACGGTATTATGGCCGTAGGTAACCCATCCCTATAGAGACGGATTTATATTGGAGCCTATAGCGATTTGGTATAGATGCACTATGGATCAAATATGCTGTTGCAGGCCTTCAGGGATACTTCAGCGCTACGCTTTCCAATCATGGAATGTCTATATGGTTGATCGGAGCGTTTGGCGCAGATGGACGGATTCGAGCATATAGTCAGTTTACGAATGTGGTGGCATGAAAGTTTACCCGATATGAGGAACAAATCACTTCATGGTATTTGCTGAAGACATCCGTGAGACAATCCTCAAGATTGCTGAAGAGCGCGGGCCCGACAATTCATTTGGCCCCTCAGACGTGGCGCAGCGCGTGGACCGCGATAATTGGCAGGCTTTGATGGATCAGGTATGGTTTGTGGCGTCCGTGCTGGAAAAGGAAGGTAAGATCCGAACCATCACCCATGAAGGGAAGGTGGACTTCCGAAAAGGCACCACCAGGTCTGGCTACAAAAAGACTGCATAGAAAACTCATCCGATATTTTTCCGTATCAGCCCGTATTGGCTTTTTATTCCTTCCCAAAAATTCTTTTCTTGGCCGCCGATGATAAGGAAGTGTGTTATTGCTTTGACTTTGTCGGCAATCGCTGCGTGTTCGAAGGTTGTTGTTGAAAATCCCACCGACAAATTTTCAGAAGGGCAACCTGTTTCCAAGGTTGAGCATAAGAAGCTGGGTGAGATCTCAGGAGGAGCCGCCAGCGCAAACAATGAAGGATATTTCTGGGTACATAACGATAGTGGAAATGATCCGGAGCTCTTTCTGGTAGATGAGAAACTCACTATTCACGCCACCTGCGTGTTGCCAGTTGAAAACCGCGACTGGGAAGATATGGCGATAGGTCCCGGCCCCGAAGCCGGGAAGCAATACATTTATCTTGGTGAGATTGGAGATAATATAAGCAGATTCGCTACGAAATATGTTTATCGCTTTGAGGAACCGCGATGGGACAGGAAATCATCCACCATTTCCCCAGGTAAGATTGACACCATCGCTTTCCGGCTCGAGGGAGGAACTAAAGACACCGAAACACTTCTCCTCGATCCGTCAACAAAAGACCTGTACATCATTTCCAAGCGTGAAGAACCAGTATGGGTTTATGTTCTCGACTTCCCTTACGCAACCAGTGGTATCAACACTGCGCGCAGGTTATTCTCAATTCCCTTTACCCAAATTGTCAGTGGAGACATCGCCTCTGATGGGAAAAACATCCTGCTTAAAAACTACGAGCACATCTATTTCTGGGACAACGATAAGAACTTGTCTGTTCCCGAGCTATTGAAACAAAGACCGTTTGAGGTACCCTATATACTTGAGCCGCAGGGTGAAACGATAATGTGGGCGAGGGATCGATCAGGATTCTACACCGTTAGTGAAAAGAACACCGGCAAAACGTCCTACCTTTATCTGTACAAGGAAAAAGACGCGGCGAAGTAGTTCATCAAAGTTTTCTGTTCTTCCACTTTCCGGACTTCATGTACAGGAATGCCATCGTAAACATTGATATCCAGTAAATCCATTCGGACGCCCATCCCCAGGTGACAGGCATTCTTAAACGCTCAAGTACTACATAGACATAAGCACAATACAATACCAACGTGATCATTTCGATGAGAAGGTTCACGCGCGTATTTCCTGTTCCGGTAACGGCATTTAGCCATACCGTTGAGAATGACATCAGGAGTAGCCCGACGGAAACCACACGCAGTATAGGGATACCGTATTCGATAAACTCTTCCCCCTGTCCGTAGAAAAGCAGAAACCATTCAGGCTTCAGATTCAGAAAAATGAATATCACCGCCGACAAGCAAAAGCTGATTGTGGCGACCCTGGTTACAAGAGAAATGACTTCATTTTCGCGCGACTGTCCGATGATATTACTCACGATCGTATTCGTCGTAGAAGCGAAAGCCCACGCGAATATTCCGAAGAGTCCGAAGACGTTTCGCATGGCGTTGGAGACAGCGAGAGCACGTGCGCCATGGTGTTCGATGAGGATATAAAAGAACTCCCATGTGGCGATGCTAATGGAATACTGGGCAATGAGAGGAGAAGAGTAAATCAGTATCAGTCGGATCACCGATGTATCGAGGCGTGTTTGTTCAAAGAAGGAAAAAGTATTATGAAACCCTTTGGCATGGATGATCGCATAAATTACGATCAGCCCTGTTGCCTCTGCAATAATCGATGCGTAGGCTGCGCCGTTGAACCCAAGCTCAGGCAATCCGAACTTTCCATAGATGAGACCATAGTCCAGCACGATGTTCACAACGGCTTCGCTAAGCGTTCCAAGCACCAGGAACCGTGAGTTGTTGGTACCGACCAGAAAAGCGTTGCGCATCACGTACAGATACAGTAATGGCAAACCCCATATTCTTATCAGGAGGAAGTCGACTGCACGCGTGGCGATTTCCTCGTTATGGATCACTGCGCGAAGAACAGACGGAGCTGCCACATAAGTAAGCAGGATACCTATACCGGCGATTCCTATGGCGACCCACATGGCATTGTAAAACAACCTTCCAATTTCCTTGGGAAGATTTTGTCCGGCGCGGCGGGCGATGAGCGCCTGCACCCCATTATTGAGACCATTGCCTATTACGGCGAAGATGAGATAATAGACACCGGTAATTCCCGCTGTGGCAAGTTCCTCCTCTCCCAGGCCCGCAAGGAAAATGTTATTGATGATAAAGTTGATCTGCGGCACCAGCATTGAGAGTGCGATAGGCAATGCCAGGCCAAGGATTTGCTTATTTGTTGTTTGCAGCCGTAGCTCCATAGGAAAAAGTGGAAATAGCCCAAACTCCGAACAAGCCGTTCAGGTTTCAGTTATCAACAGATATTTCAGATAATTCCCTGCGCCTGCATTGCTCGGGCCACTTTCAAAAATCCGGCGATGTTGGCACCAACAAGATAGTTACCAGGATGGCCATACTCCCTGGCAGCGGCAAGAGAGGTATCGTGGATGTTCTTCATGATGCCATGAAGTTTCTGGTCAACCTCTTCGCGCGTCCAGTGCGCACCCATAAAATTCTGTGTCATCTCCAGGCCCGATGTTGCCACTCCTCCTGCATTCGCTGCTTTACCCGGAGAATACATAATGCCATTATCGATCAGAATACTTATCGCCTCAATGGTCGCCGGCATATTCGCCCCTTCACCAACTAGTGTAACACCATTTCTCACGAGATTCTGCGCGTCTTTTCCGTTTATCTCGTTCTGTGTCGCACAAGGAAATGCACAGTCTGCTTTCACATTCCACAGCGCGTTATGATCATCTTTTTCGCTAACCGGCTGATAGATCACGTTCTTGAACCTGTCTTTATATTCCTCGATCCTTCCGCGACGATTATTTTTAAGATCTTTCAGAAATTCCAGCTTTTCGAAGTTGAAGCCTTCTTCATCAAGGATGAAACCTGTTGAGTCAGAAGCCGTGATCACCTTTCCTCCAAGTTGGAGGATTTTCTCGATTGCATACTGTGCTACGTTTCCTGAACCAGAGACAAGACAGGTCTTCCCTTTCATTGACTCTTTCCGTTCCTGAAGCATATATTCAGCAAAGTATATCAGGCCATAACCAGTTGCCTCTGTTCGGATGAGACTTCCTCCCCAGCCGATTCCCTTTCCTGTAAGCACACCGGTGAATTTATTTCTGATTTTCTTGTAAGCGCCGAAGAGGTAGCCGATCTCCCTTCCGCCAACACCAATATCTCCGGCGGGAACATCCAATCGGTGACCGATGTGGCGTGACAGCTCTCCCATAAAAGCCTGGCAGAACTTCATGATCTCTTCTTCGGATTTTCCTTTCGGATCAAAATCACTTCCCCCTTTTGCTCCGCCCATAGGGATACCGGTCAAAGCATTCTTGAAGATCTGTTCAAATGCCAGAAACTTCAACACACTTTGATTTACACTCGGATGGAAACGAAGTCCACCCTTGTACGGCCCCATCGCAGAATTCATTTGAACTCGATAGCCGCGGTTGATCTGGACGTTATTCTTATCGTCAAGCCACGTCACGCGGAAGGAGATCAGTCGTTCTGGTTCGAGCATTCGTTCGAGAACGCGCATTTTTACAAATGAAGGGTTGCGTTCCAGTACGGGTTGGATGGAGACGATGACCTCCTCAGCAGCTTGAAGGAACTCAGGTTCGTTAGGATTCCGTTGTTTAACAGCGGCCAGAATATCTTGCGTAGTCATAAATGGTGGAAGCTTCGATTTCGCGCCCAAATGTAATGCACCGGACCGAGAAAACACCTAACAAGAGTAAGTCGGCCGAATACTTTTTCCCGTTTCTTCCGCTCTGTAATCCAACTATGAAGAAAGAATCATAATTTGGTAGGCTTGAACTCACGATGAACATGAAAAACTCTAGGATAGCAATCATTGGTGGCGGGAACCTTGGAGCCGCCATAGCGGAAGGACTGATTAAAAGTGAATTTGTTCCTGCGGATAACATTACCGTGACACGTCGGAATGTTGAAGCGCTATTGCCTCTGAAAAAGCTTGGAGCAAACGTTACCAGTGATAACAAAGCGGCGATTGCGAACAGCGACGTAATCATCGTGGCATTGAAGCCATATAACGTGGTGGACATCCTGCAAGGGCTAAATGGCAGTTTCGATCCTTCAAGACATATCATCATCAGTGTTGTGACGGGAGTCCTGTTGAAAGATCTTTCGGCAATTGTCAATCATGGCGTCCCAATCTTCCGCGCAATGCCAAACACTGCTATTGCCATTCGTGAATCAGTGACTTGTCTCTGTCACGAAGGAGGAACCAACGAGCAGGTTAATTATGTAACAGAGCTGTTCCAGCAACTTGGAGTAAGCATAAACATAGATGAGAAGTTAATGGATGCAGCCACCGTATTGGGTGCTTGTGGAATTGCCTATGCGCTTCGTTTTATACGCGCTTCAACACAAGGAGGAATAGAAATTGGGTTTGATGCAAAGACTGCTAATCTCATTGCGGCCCAGACTGTCAAAGGGGCTGCGGAGCTGTTGCTGAAGCTGAATCGTCATCCAGAAGAAGAGATCGACAAAGTAACCACCCCAAAAGGTTGTACGATCGTAGGATTGAACGAAATGGAGCATCAGGGTTTCAGCTCTTCCCTCATTAAGGGGATTGGCGCGAGTTACGAGAAGATCGGTAAGTGATCCGGATACAAGTCTGCGCGTAACCCATCAGTTGATGCGGGTCGGCGTTGACTATGCCGGAATTTTCTTCGACCTCTTTTTCGCGATCTTCGTTCTGATAAAATCGGCCGTGTAGCCCTTTCCGTTGGCAGCCATCTCTTCAGGAGTTCCCTGAAACATAAGCTTCCCGCCATTCTTTTCTCCACCATCGGGACCCAGGTCAATAATCCAGTCGGCGCATTTGATCACCTCAAGGTTGTGTTCGATCACAATTACCGTGTGTCCCTGATCAACGAGGGCATTGATGGCCTTGAGAAGTTTTGAGATATCATGGAAATGAAGTCCTGTGGTAGGTTCATCAAAAATAAACATGATGTTTCCATCTGATGAATTCTTGCCAAGAAAAGACGCAAGCTTAACCCTCTGCGCTTCTCCTCCGCTTAAAGAGTTCGAAGATTGTCCCAGCTTCACATAGCCCAAGCCTACATCGAAGAGAGGAGTTATTTTTTCGTGAATCGATTTCTTTTCCTTGAAGAATGACATTGCTTCTTCAACGGTCATGTCCAGGATATCGGAGATATTCTTTCCGTTGTATTCGACTTCCAGCACTTCTTGCTTAAACCGTTTTCCATGACAGCTCTCACATCTGAGGAAGATATCGGCCATGAACTGCATCTCTACTTTTGTTTCGCCTTCTCCCTCGCAGGTTTCACAACGGCCACCCTCAACGTTAAATGAAAAGTGTGACGGTTTGTATCCGCGTTGTTTCGACAGCGGTTGTTCTGAATACAAAGTCCGGATCGCATCGTAAGCTTTCACATAGCTCACCGGGTTAGAACGCGAAGATTTCCCAATAGGATTCTGGTCCACAAATTCAACTTGCGTAATCTTCGAGAAGTCGCCTTCGAGCTTATCATATTTTCCCGGCACCTCTGAAACAGAGCCACTCATCCTTCCCAGTGATGGATACAAGATCTTTTTAATGAGTGTCGATTTCCCGGAACCGCTTACTCCTGTTACAACGGTGAGGGCACCCAACGGAAACTTTACTGTGAGATTCTTGAGGTTGTTTTCTCTTGCACCGGTAACCGTTACAGAATCGCGCCACTTCCTGCGTACTGCAGGAACGGCGATCTCTTCCCTGCCGGAGAGATAGTCAGTGGTATGCGTACGAACGGATCCGTCCATTTCATCGATCGTACCCTGGAAGGTTAACTGGCCTCCATGGATTCCGGCGTCCGGACCGATGTCGATGATTTGATCGGCGGCGCGCATGATCTCTTCTTCATGCTCGACCACAATGACAGTGTTTCCCATATCGCGAAGAGACTTGAGCACCTCCACCATGCGATCTGTATCACGCGGGTGAAGGCCGATACTTGGTTCATCGAGAATGTACATAGATCCCACCAATGCGCTTCCCAATGAAGTGGCAAGCTTGATACGCTGGTACTCACCTCCGGATAAGGAGGACGTCAGACGGTTAAGAGAAAGGTAGCCGAGGCCCACCTTCGACATGTAGCTCAACCGTGAGAGGATTTCTGTAATAATCCGGTCCGACACCTGCTTATCGTAAGTATTCAGATCGAGTTTCTGGAAAAACGCCAGAGCGTCGTCTATAGGAAGTAGAACAATGTCAATGATAGAGGTGCCGGCGACCTTCACATACTGCGCGTCTTTACGCAGTCGTGTTCCTTTGCAGTCGGGGCAATTTGTTCTTCCGCGGTAGCGTGAAAGCAAAACGCGGTACTGGATCTTATGGAGCTTCGACTCCAGATAATTGAAGAAGTCGTTTATGCCTTCGAAGTGGTCGTTACCGGTCCATAGCAGATCCTGTTGTACTTTGGTCAGCTCGTTATAGGGGCGGTGAATGGGAAAGTCGAACTTGATCCCGTTTTTGATCAGGGGTTTCAGCCATTCTCCCATTGTTTCGCTACGCCATGGAGCAATCGCACCTTCGTATACGGATAGAGACTTATCAGGAATGACGAGATCTTCATCAATGCCAAGCACCTTACCGAAGCCTTCGCAGGTCTGACAGGCGCCGTAGGAGTTATTGAAGCTGAAGAAGTTTATTGATGGCTCGGTGAACTTCATTCCGTCCAGTTCAAACCGGTCTGAGAAGTGAATCTTTTCATGTCCTTCGGCATAAACCACGCAGTCCCCCTCACCTTCGAAGAAAGCTGTTTGCACTGAGTCGCCCAGCCTGAACGTTGTATCTTCATCTTCCGGGTTCACGGAAGTGCGGTCGATTAATATTTCTACACTGCCCTCAATCCTGGGGCTTCTTTTCTTCTTGCCTTCCTCTTCAGTTCCGGTGAACTCTTCAATAAACTTGACTTCACCGTTCACTAGTACCCGGGCGAAACCTTTACTCAAGAGAAGGTTAAACTCATCCAGAAGTTTTCGGCCCTTGCGGATGTGCAGTGGGCAGACCACCATTACTCTCGTTCCGCTCGGTAAGGAGTTGATCTTGTCCACCACTGCCGTGACGGTATCGCGTTTTACTTCGCGGCCACTGACAGGAGAGTATGTTTTTCCTACGCGGGCGAAAAGGAGCTTAAGGTAATCATAGATTTCTGTTGTCGTTCCGACAGTCGACCTTGGGTTGCGGGTATTGACTTTTTGTTCAATGGCAATTGCGGGGGAGACACCTTTGATATAATCTACTTCGGGTTTCTCCATTCGTCCAAGGAACTGGCGGGCGTAAGAGCTTAAGCTTTCGACATACATGCGTTGACCTTCGGCAAAGAGAGTGTCGAATGCCAGGGATGATTTGCCGGAGCCTGACAAGCCGGTAATGACGACCAGCTTGTTTCGGGGGATGCCTACGCTAAGGTTTTTAAGGTTATTGACCCTGGCCCGCTTTATAATGATATATTCTTTCGGATCGAGTTCGTCAAGAAAGGAATCGTTCGTTACAGTTGGATTCACGGGATAAAAGGAATACAAAAAGTGAATAATGTTTTAAACTAAAAAAGGAGCGGGAAAGTTTAAAACCGGCGAACACGAGGTAGTCAACCCGGTGTTCTTCTCAAATATGTCGGAATCGTCTAGCTGTCGAAATCGGGATCGTAGCTGGCTTCCCGGCTTTTGGAGCCGCCGCCATCTTCATCGTATCCGTCGTCGTCGGAGTTGCTGGACATTGAATCGTCATCATCCCCGCTGTTATCGAATTCGTCTTCAGGTTTTGATTCAACATCGTACTCCCCTTCGCTGTTCTTGGTCACCGGCACCTTAATAAGGTAGATGGCATCTGACGTTTCCAGGGGGAAAACGAAGATAGGTTCTTTCTTGGCGTTCGTGATCCGGCTGATGCTGCTTTCATAACCATTGGGATACTGATCCTTGATCAGGTCTCTCAGGTCATCGGAAAGATTCTCCAGACTTTTGATCGCTCTCTTCTTGTTAACGGATGCCATACTATAGTTGCTTCAGCGAATTATGCGAGCAAATAGGTGAAGAAAAATTTGGAGAGGCAAGAAATATCTAAAAATTTTTTTGCTCTATTGAGGAATCTTTCTATCTTTTCAAACCAATATTGTTCAACTAACCCCTACAATATCGAAAGAGACATCTACGTTACCTAAAAGTGAAGCAGAATGATTGACAGCAGATTAAGCGACAGCCAGCTAGTGTCGCTCTATCAGAACGGTAATGAAGAGGCTTTCGAAACGCTCCTGAACCGACACAAATCAAAGGTCTACACAGCCATCTATCTGATCGTAAAAGACAGGTACACCGCTGAGGATCTTTTGCAGGAGACTTTTATAAAAGCTATCAATACTATTCGAGGCGGACGGTATAACGAGGAAGGAAAGTTTCTACCGTGGGTGAGTCGGATTGCGCATAATCTTGCAATCGATCACTTCAGAAAAGAGAAGCGCTACCCTGAGGTAGTCCTTGAAGATGGAAGCCGGGTTTTCAACTGCATTGAGTTTGCAGAGGATTCCGAGGAGTCCAAACAGGTTTTCCGGGAAACCCGAAGCAAGCTCCGCGATTTTATTCGCGAGCTGCCGGAAGAACAAAAACATGTCCTTATTATGAGACATTACTTTGACATGAGTTTCCAGGAGATTGCAGATCGCACGGGTGTGAGTATCAATACGGCTTTGGGGAGGATGCGATATGCCTTGATTAACCTGCGTAAAAAGATGGTGAAAAACAGAGCCTATGATAAAAATCTTTACGCAAACGGACTTGATAAGGTATTTATACCACGAGACTACGGAGGAGGAGAAGAACGAGATTGACAAAGCGCTCCTTCGGGATGAAGAGTTAAAAAACCTGTATGCGGAACTCCGTTCTGTCATTCAGGAAATTGATGCTTCCAAAACGGAACCATCCTCTCAGACTATTCTCAACATACTTAGCTATTCCCGTAGCACACGGAAGGACTAACAGGCAAAGGGCAGGGCACTAATATGTCCTGCCCTTTCTGACCTGTGACCTGCCAGAAATACTGCGCGCGAAGCCGCGTCTTTGACAGTATTTGTTTTCTTTGCAGGGTGAAAGTCCTGATCCTTCATCAGCATTTTAACACTCCCCAAAGTGGCGGCCCTCTGCGTTCATACTATCTGGCGAAGGCCTTGGTTGACAGAGGGATTGCCGTCAGCATTATCACTGCACGGCGACAGACCTTCTATTCCCAGGAGACCGTCGAGGGAATCGATGTCCACTACCTTCCGATCGCCTACGACAACAAATTCGGTTTCTACAAACGTGGGATTTCCTTCCTCCGATACGCCATTGACTGTGTAAAGATCACGGGCAGAATACGTGGCATCACGCTGTGCTACGCAATCTCCGTCCCGCTCACTGTAGGTCAGGCCGCCCTGTGGATTCGCAAGAAATACTCCACACCTTTCATTTTCGAGGTGGGCGACCTCTGGCCCGATGCGCCAGTTCAACTAGGATTTATTCAGAACCACGTTTTACAACGCGCCCTCTACTGGCTGGAGAAGCGCATCTATTTTAACGCGAAACAAGTCGTTGCCCTGTCGGAACCGATCCGGGATGCCATTGTTTCCAAAGTTCCGGGAACCGTTGTAAAAGTTATTCCGAACATCTCTGACGTACAGTTTTTCCATCCCGAAGAAAAAGACCCGGCGTTGGAGAAGGAATTTGGTGTTACGGGGAAGTATGTGGTGTCGTATATCGGGGCCGTTGGTTTCGCCAATGGTTTGGATTATTACCTTGAGTGCGCAAGAGCTTCTCAGAAAGCAGGCTTAAACGTGCATTTCCTTATGTGCGGAGAAGGTGGCGCATTTGAAGGATTGAAGAATGCCGCAAAGCGACTTGGACTCTCCAACTTCACTTTCGTGCCTTTCACAAACCGCGAAGGAGTAAGAAAGTTATTGAATGTGACCGACGCCACATTCATTTCATATCGTCCGTTCAAGATCCTGGAAACAGGATCTCCGAACAAATACTTCGATGGCCTTGCCGCGGGTAAACTCATCGTTACGAATTTCGGAGGATGGATCCGCGAAGAGATCATCCGGGAGAATTGCGGACTCGCTCTTGACTCAAAATTCCCGCACGACTTTGTGAATCAGATTTCGCCACTGTTGAATGATCACAGCCGCGAAGCTGCAATGCGTGTAAATGCAAGGAATCTTGCCGTTAGAAAGTATTCGCGCGAACTACTTAGTAATGAATTCGCGCGAATGATTCAGGACACAATATTATAGCGGCTTCGTCTTTAAAGCGTCTTCTCGCTGATCTTACCGGTCTTCTTATTTTTCACAATTACCTTCTTCGCCCCATAATGCGTCATCTCTTCTTTAATGAGGTAGTGCTCGCTATCGTATTCCTGCAGGTGGCTGTCTTTGGAGACACCGGTTTTTCCTCTCCATATATCAAGCTTCACCGGCTCCCATAGTTTGGACTTGGCCGATTTATAGGCGGCATCGAGGATTGCGTTTACAACATAACCATCGTAAAACGTTTCTTTTGGTGCAGTGCCAGCTTCCATCGCGTTGAACATATCCATGAACATATGATTATAACCCAGCTCATTCAATTCATCGCCTACCGGGAATAACCATCCTGTGTCGCTCTCTGCCTTCTCCGCTACATAGTCGGCGCCTTTTCCTGTGGTGAACATTTCGAATCCTGTCCGGAGAAAACTATTGATCCAGATCGTTCCTTCCGTGCCCATCACTTCATCGCGAAGGTCGAGTCCACCACGAAAAGTCCAGCTTACTTCAAATTGTCCAATCGCTCCGTTCTCGTACTTCACCAGGCCGATGGCGTGATCTTCGGCGTCGATGGGTTTTACCTGAGTGTCGGCCCAGCACATCACTTCCACCGGGCGTATATCCTTACCGATATAACTCCGGGTGATCTCAACACAGTGACAACCAAGATCAAGAATACATCCGCCTCCGGCTTGTTCGATATCCCAGAACCATTCGCTGTGAGGGCCAGGATGTGTCTCACGCGACTTTGCCCATAGGATGCGACCCAGCGCGCCGTTCTTTACACTATCGAAAGCTTTCAGGAACTTAGGCGTATACACCAGGTCTTCAAGATAGCCGTTGAAGATCCCTGCTTCTTCCACCGCGGTCAACATACGTTTCGCTTCTTCCGCATTTCGTCCAAGAGGCTTCGTGGTAATCACCGCCTTTTTGTGCTTGCAGCAAAGCATTACTGCCTCCTCATGAAGGTTATTCGGAAGAGAAATACAAACCACGTCTACTTCGGGGCGGTTGATAGCCTCTTCCATCACGGTAGTAGAAAATGGTACTTTGTAATCTTCGGCAAACTTGCGGGCACTCTCCTCGCGGCGGGAGTAAATGCTTACAACTTTGTCTCTGCTGCGGTAGCCCTGCAAAGAGTCAGCATAGAAGCGACCAATGAATCCGGAACCAAGCATTGCTATTCTCATAGGACGTATAGTTTAATTTCAGTTAATCGTTTTATACCCTGTCGTTCGAAGTGACCCGGTTATCGCGGAAAAAGAACACAAAGAGCACGAGCACAACGGTAGCGATACCTGCTGGGACCAGCCAGACATTCGTCCAATTGGTAATCTGCTCGACCGTGTAGAGATCCTTTACCTTGCCGGCGATCACAGAACCGATGGCCATCCCTATACCATAGGTAGCCAATGATATAAGTCCTTGTGCCTGCGACTTGATTCGTTCGCCGGCTTTCTGATCGGTGTAGATCATCCCTGTCACGAAAAAGAAATCATAGCATACGCCATGAAGGATGATCGCCATATAGAGCATCCATTCGGAGGAATCTGCCTGACCATATCCGAAGAACAGGAAACGTACTATCCAGGCAAGTAATCCTACTATAAGAATCTTCTTGACACCAAGTCTCGAGAACGCCAATGGAAGAAGAAGCATAAACAATACTTCCGAGGCCTGTCCCAGGGACATCTTGTTTTCGATGTTAAAACTATTCGGATCTGCATTCGGGAACGCAACGCTATAGGTATCCGTCAGAGACGGGTTTGCCCACGCGTAATAGAATGAAAGCGGAATACAAATGAGAATGGAGGAAACAAAGAATATGAGGAAAGAGCGATCCTTGAAAAGAACGAACGCATCCTTCCCTATAATCTCTGCAAAAGTAGATGGTCCTGTAGCGGAAGGGGGAGTATCGGGAAGGAAGAAAGCAAAGATTCCAAGAATAGCGGAGGCGATCATGGAGATCTCAAAGATGGTCGCCTTATCGCCGACGCCGTAATATCCAATGAGATTGACCACCACGATCCAGGAGATGGTTCCAAACACACGTATTGAAGGGAAGTCTTTTTCCGGGTCAGCCATCAGTCGCATAGCGATAGCACTCGTCAGCGCGATGGTAGGAGCGAAACTCAGACAGTAAAGGAGCATGACCCAGAAGAACAGTGACGGATCATCTATCTTGATCAGGAAGAAGAGCAGAAAAGCGCCGAGCAGGTTCAGCACACCAAGCACTTTCTGAGAAGAGAAATAACGATCGGCAAGCATCCCGATGAAGAAGGGAGATACAATCATCGCGATGGAAAACGCAGCGTATGCATTTCCAACCTGGTCTCCTGTAGCATCGAGTTGATTTGTAAGGTACTTGCTCATTTGACCGTACCATGACCCCCAGACAAAGAACTGGAGGAACATCATCATTGAAAGTTGCGACCGGGTTGCTAACCTCATACTGCGAATGTTTGAAGAAATATACAGGATACTTCCAAACAGCGGTCCCCGTCCAAGGAAAAATTTGAAGTGTGTTGCGTGCGCTGCTAAACCTGGCGATCCACGAGGGTTTCAGCGAATGAACGAAGACCTGAAACCTGTTCCAGCGGCACGTGAAGTGTCTCTAATTCCGAGAATGCTTTCCTGAAGTAATGGTTGATCTTCCGTTGCGTGAGCTTCGGAATGTCCAGCTGATCGTACAACGCTTTCACCGCAGCGACTTTTTCACTCTTGTTAAAGCGTTTTACCTCAAGCCACTTTTGCAGCTCCCGACGTGATTTTCCCTGGGAACGCTCGATCGCCTTGATGAGCATATAGGTTTTCTTATTTGAAATGATGTCACCACCTACCTGCTTCCCAAACTTTTTTGGATCCGCATACGCGTCGAGAAGATCATCCTTTAATTGAAATCCGATTCCCATGTTGGTACCGAATTCACGCAGGATCTTCTGATCTTCTTCCGGTGCATCCGCCAGAATCGCTCCTAGCTCCAGACTGAATCCAAGTAGAACCGCAGTCTTCAAACGGATCATCCTGATGTAGTCATTTTCAGATACCCTCTCCGTTGTTTCAAACTCCATATCCCATTGTTGACCTTCACACACCTCAGCGGCGCAGACATTAAAACGACTGAGCACATTTCTTAGTTTTGATTCATCAATAGACTGGAACATCTCATAAACCTTCACGAGCATCACATCACCGGAAAGTATCGCGGTGTTTACGTTCCATTTCTTGTGAACAGTTTCCTTACCTCTTCGAAGCGGGGCCTTATCCATGATGTCGTCGTGCATCAAGGTAAAATTATGAAACGCCTCCACGGCAACAGCGTATGGCACTACTCTGGCGACGTCTTCTTTGTAAAGATTATAGGCGAGCAGTGTCAGCATCGGACGAAGGCGTTTGCCTCCAAGACCCATTATATATCGGATAGGCTCATACAACGAAACGGGAGCCTTTCCGAATTTCTGTTGCCTGATTTCAGCTTCGATGAGCTGTAAGAATTTTTCCAGCATGGAGTCGGACTTATCGATAGTCGGAAGAAATATACGCGAATAACAAACGTAGTGATATAATGTTTGCCGGCTTAGTCGAAATTCAGATCGTCATAATCTTCGTCTGACTTGAATTGTTTCCCTTTTGACCGGCGCGTATCCGTTGGCCGTCCCGCGTCGGCAAACACAAGATCGATCATACGTTTATCGATATCTGTTTTCTTCACTCGAACTTTTACACGGTCTCCCAGCGTATACACTTTCTTGTTACGACGTCCTACGACCCGGTAACTCTTCTCGTCGAAGTCATAGAAGTCATCTGTCAGATCTGCGAGGCGAACCATTCCCTCGCACTTCGTTTCAACGATCTCGATATAGATACCCCATTCGGTGACGCCGGAAATAAGTCCTTCGTAGATCTTGTTCTCGGCATTAGCCATGAACTCAACCTGTTTGTATTTGATTGAAGCACGTTCAGCATCGGCGGCGCGTTTCTCCCTTTCGGAACTGTGAACACATTTCTCTTCGTACTCTGTCTTTGTTGGCGGATTGCCTCCATCCAGGTAGTGCTGCAGTAGTCGGTGCGACATCATATCAGGATATCGTCGGATCGGCGATGTGAAATGTGTATAGTGCTGAAACGCCAGACCAAAGTGTCCTTTTACATCGGTGGAGTATTTCGCTTTCGCCATCGTACGAATGGCGAGCTGTTCGAGGATGTTTTGTTCTGGCTTTCCCTCGATAGACTCCATCAGCTTATTGAGCGACTTACTGACTGACTTTTCATCGACGTTTACTTTGTGGCCGAACTGACGCGCGAACACCGAGAAGTCTTTGACCTTTTCAGGATCCGGTGCATCGTGAATGCGATAAACATAAGTATTTTTTTCTTTCCCTTTGTTCTTCTCATAAACAAAAGTTGCCACCTGCTTATTCGCCAAAAGCATAAACTCCTCGATCAGCTTATGAGCATCCTTTCTGATCTTGGGGATCACTGCCAAAGGACGACCCTTCTCATCCAGCTTAAACTTCACTTCTGTCGTCTCGAAATTCACGGCGCCTTTTTGGAAACGCTCCTTACGAAGTTTCTTCGCGATTGAATTGAGCGTACGCAATTCGTCGGCTAGCGCACCAGCTCCATTCTCCAGGATCGTCTGCGCTTCTTCGTATGTGAATCTCACATCAGAATGGATGATTGTGCGTCCAAACCATTCGTTGTGAATCTTTCCTTTGTCGTCCATCTCAAACACCGCAGCAAAAGTCAGCTTGTCTTCGTTCGGACGGAGAGAGCACAACTGGTTTGACAGGCGTTCAGGAAGCATCGGGATTGTTCGGTCTACAAGATAGACTGACGTTGCCCTGTCGAAGGCCTCTGCCTCAAGAATTGAACCCGGCTTCACATAATGCGTCACGTCAGCGATGTGAATGCCCACTTCAAATCGTCCATTGTCAAGCTTCTGGAATGAAAGAGCATCGTCAAAGTCTTTCGCGTCGTAAGGGTCGATCGTGAATGTTGTTATTCCGCGGAAGTCCCGGCGTTTCTTGATTTCTTTTTCTGTGATGCCTTCATCGATAGCATTTGCTTCATCCGTTACACGCTGGTCGAATCTGAACGGTAATCCGAATTCGGCCATGATAGAATGGATCTCCGCCTCGTTCTCTCCCGCCTTACCGAGGATCTCGATCACTTTTGCTTCAGGCTTCTTGTCATTCTCTGACCAGGAGATCACTTCCACGATCACCTTGTCTCCGGTTTTTGCTCCGAAGATGTTCTCAGGGAATATGAAGAAATCCTGATGCATCTTTCTGTAATCAGCGATGAAGAATGCGTAGTTCTTGGACACCTCGATCTTGCCTACATATCGTGATCGGCTTCTCTTAAGCACTTCGACGACTCTTCCTTCAGGGTGGCTGCCGTGTTGTGACGAAAGCATTGCTATCCTCACGGTATCACCATCCACAGCAGAACCGAGATCTCTTGCTTTTATATAAACATCCTGCCGATCTTCTGCCAGCTTGACGTACGCAAAACGTGAGCTCACGTGATCCACGATTCCCACAAGGCCATTTCCTTCGCCAACTGCTCCCTCTTCATTGAGAACGAATTGTCCATGATCAAGAGCTTTTATGACTTCATCATCTTCGAGTCCATAGACCGCGAATGTAGCTTGCTTGATATCCTCCCGTTTTTTTAGTCCGAGTCTCTTGGAAATTTCTTTGAGGGTAAAAGCCTGTCCCGGATTGTTGTGAAAGATGTCGATCACATAATCACGGTAGGCATCTTTCAATATTTTTCCTTTCGGTTTACCGGTCCTTGACTTTCCGGCTTTGAGTTTCCCTGAACCGGGTTTTCCGGACTTAGGTTTTGAACGGTCTGTTGATCTTTTTCGCGAGGGTTTTTTCATATCTCATTTCGGTTCGCCTGCATCAGGAGGCATTGTTGATCACTAGCTCTTTGTCGAGGGAAATGCATTTCATCTTCAAAAATAATTGTGCCAATACTACGACATCGCGGACGCAATATTCCCTGATTCTGTCCAGTCCGTTTTCCTTATGGTACACAGCATTGACCTGGCTGCCATCGATGCCGGCCTTGCTTGTAGGAATGTTAAAGATGGCTGCCAGAAGGTCGAGGGATGTAAAGTGTTTATAGTCCCCGAATTTCCATAGCTCCATGGTATCAATATGCTGGACTTCCCACGGTTTTTTACCAGCGATGTCCAGTAACGGAGGGAGTGGAATACAATTCACGAGCATTCTTCTGCAGAGATACGGAAAGTCAAACTCCTTTCCATTGTGGGCGCATAACTTTGTGTTCGGGTCCAGTCTTT
>JAEYXN010000240.1 GCA_023431285.1 Bacteroidota bacterium | reverse complement strand
TACTATGACAGATATGACTTCAAGTATACTTGGAGAGAAAATTTCAGCTATTCTACAGATGGGCTGGTTGAAGTGTCTAACGGCGAACATGTGCAACGTTCTGCAGAGAGTTTTGCAGTTCGTGGTCAGGTAACAGGACAAAAGGTGAAAGAACTTGATGGAAGCCCCTTGACAGCCTCGACCTGGCTTAGGACCGTTAGCTACTACGATGAAAAGTACCGGCTTATCCAGGCAAAAGCTGAGAACTATAAGGGCGGTATAGATAAAACTTCGACGCTGTTCGACTTCGTAGGGAAACCATTACGAACCAGGACAACTTATCAGGAATTTCATTTGAACTGGAAGGAACTGAAAAAAGTGGATGCATTCGGTTCAAAGTACGAAAAGTCAGGAGCCACAGCCTGGGATGCTGCTATGTTCTCCGATGAGTTCATTCCGGCAAATACTGATGGCTGGATCGAGTGGACAGCCGATGACACGCGTTACAAGATCATAGGGCTCAATGAAGTGAACCAAAGTAATTACCTGTCAATGGACTGTGGTATTTACTTACAGAACGGACCGGCGTACGTGCGGGAACAAAATGTTAACGTGAAGACAATTACATCCAATTATAAGCCCGGCGATATTTTTAAGATTGAAAGAACAGGAAATACGGTTAGTTACTATTACAATGGCGCGATGGTCCATTCGAAATCAGTTAGCACCCGGCCGGCTCTATATGTGGATATAACCTTAAATGATTCGGAGGCATTCATCTCTGATATCCGTACCTCGTTTTCCCATTCATCCTGGCGAATAGATCGTCGCATGCAGTACGATCACGCAGGTCGAATCCTGAAATCTTTTCATCAAATTGGAGATGGACAGAGGGCTCAATGGGCAAACTTGACAGGAGTGACAGTGTCTTCAGGAAATTTGATCAAGAACAATGGACAGGGTTGGAACGCTGGTGCTTCATCTGTTCAGTCTATACCTGCGGGAAAGGATGGATGGATGGAGTTCTTGGCACAACTTAATCATGCGCGCATGGTTGGGTTGGCCGATGGCAACCTGGCATCAGCTGGATATAACACCATTGATTATTGCTTTTATTTGCACGGAGATAATGTAAATATCCGGGAAAATGGAGTCGACATGGGATTTGTGTCAAAATTCGATTCGGATGATGTGTTCAGGATCGAGCGACAAGGAGGCGTAGTATATTACAAGAAGAATGGTCGCATTCTCTATATCAGCACCGTTCCATCCACAACTGAACTGTTCATTGATTGCTCCCTATATCATGTGGGTGCCGAGTTGGTCAACGCTTTCATCGGTAGCGGCATCGGTTCAGCAGAGGTTACGATTGCGACCAACGAATACAACGAGATCGGACAACTAGTAGACAAAAAGCTTCACAGTGTCGGCGGAACCACCGAAAAACAATCGGTGGATTACCGATACAATATCCGCGGTTGGCTGACATCTATAAATAATGCGGCTCTCATCGACGATCAGATTCTCAACAATGATTCAGGGGATCTTTTTGGAATGCAGCTGAGCTATAACAAGGTAGATTCTGACCTTGCAAATTCAGTTCAATACAATGGAAATATCAGCGGCATTAAATGGAGTAATTATGGAGGCGTGGGAGACATCACACAGAAAGGATATTCGTATGGATATGACGTAATGAATCGGATTTCAAGTTCAACGTTCCGGAAGAAAAATAGTAGCTGGTCGCCGTTACCAAATAGCGGTTTTGCAGAAACGGGATTTCAATATGATCTGAATGGAAACATCGAACGATTAACAAGAAATGACGGACGCGCATCGGGGACCATGGATATTCTGGTCTACGATTATGGCACCGGAGCAAACAAAAGCAATCGCCTCTTGAGCATAACTGATAATGGAGACGACTTCAGTGGATTTGTTGATGGGTCAAATGCGGCCGTCGATTATTACTATGATGCCCATGGCAATTTGATTCGTGACTTGAATAAAGGGATTGGTAATAATGCCACAGATAACACCAATAGAATCACATACAATTCTGTGAACCTTCCAATGACAGTCACCAAAGGCGGCAATACGATTCGTTATATCTATGACGCCGCCGGCAGGAAACTAGCCCAGTTCGTATATTCTGGTGGCGCGGTAAAGCGATCGGACTACCTAAACGAATTAATGTTTGAGGATGACCAATTACGGTTTGTTAATCATGAAGAGGGACGAGTTGTTATCTCTTCCGATGAGCTTATCTATTTGAATGATGGCGCGGATCATACCGCCGCAATACCTGACAATGCATCAATCGCAGCACACACCGCTAATGGAGAACAGTATGTGAAGGTTACATATACAGGTTCTACGCCTCATTCCAAGGCGGGTATGCGATCGATCGGAGGGCAATTCGTCGTCAAAGCTGGTGAGCGTTATCAGATTAAAGTAAAAGGTTACCGCACAACCAATCCGGTTTACGTTTGGGTGAAGGCCAATGGCGTCGACCTGGTTTGGAAAGGTGTCGCATTGCCTGAAGGCGCTTTGAATGATGCTTTCGTAGAGCAAACGGTTATCATCTCCGCAGATGGTTCGATGGAAGTTGCACTGGTATGGGATATGAGCATGACAAATGGAGAAAGTTTTTATGTTAATGCATTTGAAATAATCAAGGTCTCAGAGCAAGCCCCTGAATACCAATATCATTTGAAGGATCATCTTGGCAATGTGCGATTGACATTCTCCACGAAGGAAGACGTGGAGACGTTCGGTACAACGTTCGAAAGCGAGACACAAGCATTGGATCAGTCCACATTCTCAAACTATTCGACTGTTACAAACGACTTGTTTGACAAAACGGACGCAGGCGCCGAACATAATAAAGCACATTTATTGAGAGGTGGCAACAACTCGCAGGTCGGTGTTGGAAAGTCATTGGCAGTGATGCCAGGGGACGTCGTATCAGCCGTGGTTTACGCAAGGTATCTAAAGGAAAAAGGGTCGCCGGGAAATCTGACGGGCTTGGCGTCGGCTGTGCTTTCAGGACCCCCGCTTGCAGGGGAAGGAGGTAGGGGAGTTGTGCCATTAAACGAATACGGCGACTTGATCACAGCCGGTGAAAATGCGGAGGAAGAAGCAATTTCCGGGGGATGGCTCAACATACTGATCTTTGACAAGAATTATGAGTCTATCGACATGGCTGCGCAAAAGCTCAAGGGAACGCAGTATGGGCACACCGCCGGGAGCTCGGAGAAAGGCCCGCACATGATGATGAGCCGGACCGTTACGATAAAGGAGCCGGGCTATGTGTATATTTATGTTTCGAACGAAGGCGTCGTTCCGCAGGACGTTTATTTTGACAATCTGACGATCACAATCACAAAGAATCCGATTGTGCAGGTGGATGATTACTATCCGTTTGGACTAACGTTTAACTCATACAAGAGAGAAAACTCAATCGCCCAAGATTACTTGTACAACTCGAAAGAGTTACAGGACGAGTTGAATCTTGGGGTGTATGATTTTCATATGAGGACTTATGATCCTGCTATCGCTAGATGGTGGAGTATCGATCCGCTTGCAGAAATTTATCGGCGTACATCAGGATATGTTTATGTTAACAATAATCCTATATCGAATTCGGATCCGACAGGCATGTTTAGTGTGAATTCGAATTCCGGTTTAGCGTCTACATTTGTCGGCCCTGACGGGAAAGTAATAGAGCATAGAGATGATGGTGACCCCTTAGTTTACCATGTCAATGATCCTGCTAGTTGGAACGGGAAGAAAGACGGATTAGGAGTGTTGGGTTTTGAAGATCCGAGTAAAACTTACAAGAAAGGAGATCAGTACCAGCATTATTATCCGGAGCAGCGTGTTAAAACCTCGCATGCGGGAACGTGGGCGGCGGCTCTTTCTGTCAGTGGTGGACTTCTTGCGGATGACGCCACGGTGATAGGAGTTGTAGATGATGTGTTAATACCTATCGTCTTAGGCGGTACATTGGTTTATGTTTTAGTTTCGGAGGGAGATATAGCGGATCCAATTGCTGTTCCAATAGATGCAACATCAGACCGTCCAGGAGCTGTAGTCATTTTTATTGACGGTAACATGTCACCAGAGGCAGCGCAGCACGGTTATGATGCAATTATGAGCGGTGTTGTGAACGTGGGAATATTGGATAGACCTGGACGAAATGCAAGAAGCAGGCAGAATTTAGCAGCCTCTGGTTTGCCAACCATACCTGGAAAAGATAGAGATGAATTTTTGCCAGCTGTTCTGCAATCGAGTGGAAGAGTAAGTGTTAGGTCAATTGATAGAAGTGATAACAGAAGGGCTGGTCAGCAAATCGGGGCGCAATTAGTCGGAGTAAAGGAGGGAACGCCTGTTATTGTTATCCCTATTAATGTGCCAAGGAAATAAAATTGTAATGAAGTTAAATACTAATTTATCAGTTGGGTATTCTCAGATTTACGTTGAAGAATATTGTTGTGATTTTCATGCTCATGCAGAAGCGTGGAATGATGAAGAAATGAGTTCAATGCTTTGTGTGGGAAAAAGCTTTATGATTATCGGAACTGTACAGAGGATACAAGCTCCTTTTTCTATTGAAATTTTAAGAGATAAGCCTCCTTTGAATTTAGATGAGTGGAACCACGTTAATGAATGTTCGATTGAAGTAGAATCAGGGCTACTAGTCTCCGGAGATTTTGACACTGAAGGCGAGATGATAAGGATTGATCTGGAAAAAGGTATTTATCAAGCCTTTGTTTGTTATGCTGGTTTAGGAGTAGTCAGTAGGGATGAATTAGATGGGGAAGAATCGTATCACGTGTTATTGTGGCCAGCATCCACCCACGTTCCAAAACGTGTTTTGAAGCAATGGAGAGAATAATTGTAATTACTCAAAAGCCTGGCTAGGCATTTTTTTTCCTCAGAGAGATTTTAGCTTAATATTTTTCAACATAGAATCGAGCGCGAATAGAATATGTTCGCGCTCTTTTGTTCCTATGGAGCGCAGTTCTTTAAAGCGCTTCAGCATCTCGGGATCTTTGAACAGATCGTAGTCATCGGTCTCGCCCAACAGATATCCTACCGTTGTATCAAGTAAACCGGCAAGCTTCTTTGCCGCATCAATAGAAGGCACCATCTCATCACGTTCGTAACGGCTGATCACGGAAACAGAAGTCTCAAGCTGATTAGCGAGATCCGTTTGAGAGAGTTTTTTATCCTTCCTGAGCGAAGCCAATCTTTTACCAAATGATGCCATATAATGAACCTTAAAAGCCTTGTTTTAGCCGTATTTTACGGGAATAGCCAAAAATACTAACCTGATCCGAGCAAAAGAAATTTTATTCGGCTTGCACAAATAGTATGATCAGATTAATTTTGACCGTATACGGTTAATTAAACTTTTTTATATGGCAGCCGAAATCTTTACTTATCGTTATGACTACACCCGCTTGGACACCTTCTTCCAAAACCAGTATGATCCGATTGAGGTAGCGAATCAGTTAGACGCGACACGAGATCGATTGGTATCCCTGGTGGATCACGAAGAAGGTTACCGTGAATCGATCCGAAATGATTACACGATGCTTGGAGAGTTAAGAGATATTTTGCTTCACCTTCAAAAGCTACAGTGATGGAGATCAAGGAGATCAAAGGACGGCTTACGATCCTTGAAGTGCTGCAGCATTACAATCTGCAAGCGGATAAGAACAACATGCTTTGTTGTCCCTTCCACAACGACAAAACACCAAGCCTGCAAATTTATCCCAATACCAATACGTTTTGTTGCTTCTCATCCAACTGCAAAGCAGGTACTGGAGATGTGATCGAGTTCATAAGGTTGAAAGAGAATGTGACGAAAGCCGAAGCGATCATGAAAGCGAAATCACTTCTTGGTTACACTCTAGATACAGTGAAGCCAGCACAAGAACTAAGTCGAGTTGCTGTTCTCGCGAAATACTTCGAAAGCTGCCGCAACGCGATGGCCAAGAGTGAACGCGCCAAGGGATATGCAACAGGGAGAGGATTAGACTTTGATCGCTTGAAGATCGGCTACTGCAGTGAAAAGGTGCCAGTGAGTTGGAGTGATCCGTACAAGGCGAGTGCATCGCAGTTAGGTGTGATCAGCAAGGTCCATGGCGGTTACTCGAATCGGTTTAAAAACTGTATTGTGTTCCCGCTTCTTAATGCACAAGGCAATCCTGTGAGCATTTATGGTCGCGGCATTGACAAAGGACATTTTTATTTACCTGGTGGTCATCAAGGTTTATATCCGTGTTACCCATCATCAGAAACTAGAAAGCTGATCTTAACCGAAGCAGTGATCGATGCAGCGACCTTGCATCAGCAAGAATCCATCACAAAGGAATTTACGGTGTTAACTTGTTATGGAACGAATGGATTTACCCCTGAACATGAACAGGCAATCAAAGAACTGAAACACCTTGAAGAAGTGATCATCTTCTTTGATGGTGATGAAGCGGGAAGAGAAGGTGTAAAGAAAGTAGCTGCGAGACTTCAGGAGATCAGAAGGGATATTACGATTAGTCAAGTGAATACACCAGAAGGCGAAGACGTGAACAGCCTTGCTCAATCCCACGAAAAAGAAATCTTCCTTCACTTACTTCAATCAAGTATTCTTTTTTCAACTGAAGCTAAATCAGCTGCGAACCCAACGCCGCCAACAAAAAGCACTTACAAACTCGAAATCTTCCCGCACCGATTTTTATACAGAACCGCTACAGCCAATTATCACATCAAAGGCGATCTGCAAGGCAACTTCGAAAGCCTTCGCGTAAGCCTGGACATCGAGCATCCCACCAATGGAAGGAAGAGCCGTAGCAAAGTGGATCTGTATGAAGATAAGCAAGTGGAGAAGTTATCGAGAGAAGCGAGTGAAAAGCTGGCCTTACGCGCTGATCTCATCCAACTCGATTTAGAAGAACTTACTTCATTACTCGAATCGCATCGCGAACAGCAAGCCGAAACGAAGACGCCAGCCGCGCAAAGTATCCAGATCCCGCCGCATGTTGAAGTGAAATGCAAAGAGTTTTTAGGCAAGCCCAATCTGATCAGAAGACTCAATGACCTGATCGGTCAAGCCGGCGTGGTAGGTGAAGAAACGAACCGGATGTTTTTGTTCGGTATTGCGTCGAGCTACAAGATGCCGGAGACGCTTCATGCGCTGATCCAGGGCTCGAGCGGATCAGGTAAGACGCATCTACTTGCCAAGGTGTCGAACTTCATTCCTAAGGAGGGAAAGAAAGCGTTTACGAGAGTGACGGAAGGCAGCTTGTATAACTACGGCATGTATGACCTGAGCCATCAGTTGATCTGTATTGAAGACTTGGACGGTATGAAGGAAGAAGCACAGCTTGCCTTTAGAGAACTTCAAAGTAAGGGCGTGATCATTAGCAGCACGTCAAGCAAAGATGAAAACGGAAACGTGAATGCTTACGAGCGGATTGTTTACGGTCCGATAGCATCGATGGCCTGTACCACCAAAGGCGAGATATACGAAGACAACATGAGCCGTTGTTTTTTGATTGCGGTCGATGAGAGCCACGAGCAAACGATCAGGATTATCCAGTATCAAAACAAAAAGAGCGCTGGCCAGATCGATGAAAAGCGAGAGCAACAGATCACGGAATTTTTACAGCACTGCATTCGCTTATTAAAGCCTTACCAGGTGATCAATCCCTACGCGGATAAAGTACACCTTCCGGAAGAAGCACACAAGATCAGAAGGCTTAATGGCTTGTATCAGGCTTTTGTGAAACAGATCACGTTACTCCATCAATATCAACGCAAGCAGGATGCACAAGGCAGACTGATCAGCGAGAAGGAAGATCTTCAGATTGCAGCGGAAATCATGTTTGAATCGATCGTGCTGAAGGTGGATGAACTTGATGGAAGTTTACGTCAGTTCTATGAGCGATTAAAGACGTATGTGAAGACGAAAGGCAATGGGCATCATGAGACGTATGAATTTAGTCAGCGAGAAATACGTCATGCTTTGCACGTGAGCAAAACACAACTGCACCGGTACTTGCAAGACCTGATGGCCTTAGAGTACATCCGTCAGTCCGGAGGCTTCGCCAATCGTGGTTTTAATTACAAGGTGTTGTACTGGGATAATGTATCGGCGATCAGAGCGAAAGTGAATCGGCACCTGGAAGGACAGCTCGATCAACTTGAATTGATTGCAGTTTAGTCTGGCGTTCCAAAGTGCTGGAACACCAGATGGAACGCCAGAATCATCAAAAATCCTTCAATACACACTGCAATGCAGGAAAGCGTCTCTGGCGTTCCGTGTTCCAAAGAAGGTGTATAAAGGGCAACTACGCTAAAGCTTCGTCGCCCGAAGGAGAAAATCAAAAAAGTCTTACTAATAAACCAAAGCGGTATGAAAAATCTACCCTTGAACACGTATGTCTTCCGAGAACTGGAACTCGATTACAAAGAATGGTTAGCGATCCTGGGTTATGCCGAACCGACGGTGTATGGCTTGCCGATTTTCATTCATGAATTTTTGCATTGGTTGGAAAACAATGAAGTAAAGAAAGTTGAGCTGATCACATCCGAGCACGTACACCATTTTCTTTTTCATCTGAAATCACGTCCCAAAGTGATTAACGGCGGCAAGCTAAGTAACCAGCATGTCAACAAGTACCATCAAGCTTTATTATTGCTTAGCCAGTTCGTGAGACAAACCAATCGTGGCACCTTTACGGTCGAAACAGAGCGATTAGAACAATCGAGAGCGATCCCGGAGGTATTGACCCAAGGAGAAATAAAATCGCTTTATAACGCTTGTGACAGCAGCGTTCTGGGCATCCGTGATAAGGTGATGCTCGATATCTTTTACGGTTGTGGACTCAGGCGAAATGAAGGGGTTCACCTGGATGTAAGCGATATCGATTTTAAAGGCAAGGTCGTGTACGTGCGCAAAGGCAAGAACTACAAGGAACGGTATGTACCCATCAATGAAAATGCCTTACAACATATCCGTGATTACCTGGAGCACTCAAGGCCTTTTTTACTCACCACACAAAAGACAGCAGCGCTGTTCGTCAGCGATAAGGGAAACCGAGCACAAGGCCAGAGCCTGTTGATCCGGTTGCGGAAACTGGCCAAGCTCTCGAGAATCAGAAAGCGAATCGGTTTACATATCCTCAGGCACAGCATAGCAACGCATTTGCTGCAAAGTGGAATGGAGCTCAAGCACATCGCTAAGTTCTTAGGTCATGACTCCCTGGAATCGACACAGATTTATACGCACGTGGCCGCCGAAGTTCTTAACGAAGGAGGCCGTGGTTTATGAAAAGCTTTAGGGAGTATTTACAAGAGAAGCACTACTCAGAAAGTACGATCCGGATCTACGAGAATGGCATCAGTCATTTTTTAGAATGGATATCGCTTCACCAGTATTCAACTGAAAACATCCGCTACGCCGACTTAATGAGCTTCATCAAGCATCGGCAGAAGAAAGGCATCACCAAAGCCCGGATACAAAATGAACTCCTCTCGATCCGGCATTACTTCAATCACCTGGTGAAAGCGAAGAAAGTGAAAAGCAATCCGGCACAAGGTGTGTACATCCGAGGCATTGCGAGAAGACTTCCACACGATCTTGTCGGTCACCAGGAACTGGTGAACCTATACGACACTTATCCGGTAAACGATCCGCGTGACCAGCGGAATAAAGTGATCCTGGGACTACTGATCTTCCAGGCGGTGACGATCGAAGAATTAGAACTACTCAAAGCCGAGCACATCAACTTGCGAGAAGGGAAAATCAAGATACCAGGCACCGACCGAACGAATGAAAGAGGGCTAAAGCTCGAAGCCAGTCAAGTGTATGATCTGCAGGAGTACATGAGTAAAACGAGAGCAAGAATAATCAACGGGCCAAAGGTTAGCGAACCCGAAAAGATCACTCAGTTAATCATCGGCATGCAAGGCGGATCTACGCTATCAGGCGAAGTGCTTTGGATGATGAGAAGACTAAAGCATGAACAGGTGAAGCATGCCAGTCAGATCAGAGCAAGCACGATCGCAGAATGGACGCGTATCCACGACGTTAGAGTTGTTCAATACATGGCCGGGCACAAATACGTAAGCACGACTGAGAAGTATCAGGTGAGTCACCTGGAAGACTTAAAAGAACAACTGAAGAAGTACCACCCATTGAAGTGATCCTCCAGACGCGCACCCTTCGCTCAGCCAACCCTTCTGCCAGTTTTGTTGTCATGCCTTTTGCGTCCCATCGCTTCTTGCAGCACATGTCCTGGCCGCGCTGATCAGCCGCACAAACCCAAGCCAGTCCAAGAGCTGCACCAGCCGCACAATCAAAAGGACACGCCAACAAAACTGTCCCCAAGCAACTTAACATAACCGCTTCTTATGCAAGCAGCCCCTGCAATGCCACGTTCGAGCCCAAGCTGTTGCATAAGGCAATTATGTTAAGTAGCCCCGCGCCGACGCACCCAGCCGCACCGTTGACAACAATGTGATTGCAGGTGGAAATGACACAACACAAAAGCGCACCAAGGTAGGTGGACAGTTCGGCCACCAGCAAGGTCAAGCCCTACGGGTTTTGAAGAAAAAATTTTGGTTAGTGTTGATTGAAAGGCAGTCAAAATTTTTTCTTCAAAAACCTTGCTTGCGTCCGCCCTGCCACCTGGAAGATGTGCTTTCTTTTTTGTCGTTTTTTCTTTTGGAAAGTCTTACTCCATCCGGCGGATCTGATGCTACCTCGATTAAGGTGGATGGCGACCTCGCTAAGGTAAGAGCAGCACCTCAGTCAGGTGTCAGTTGACCTCGGGCAAGGTCACTCCAGGAATGCCTGACCTCGGAAGTACCTCGAAATCCACTCAGAAACGCCAAAAAGCCCGTCCTAAATTTTGATCCGAGATTGAATGAGCTTAGAATCATGAAGCAAAAAAGAATCAGCAAAACGAATTTAATCCAGGCATTAAAGGTCGTTGCACGTATAGGAGTGGCGTTAGCCCCGATCATGATCGTTCTTCACAACACCGGAATCCCGAAAACGTTATGGAATGGATGAACCGAGATAGACCCGGTCTGAACGAATAAGCAAGATGTATTTTTGTGCACAAAAATGTTCCTCCGAAGTCGGATCACTTGTCTACCACATTGGTATATCTGAAATCCTTCGGCGACAGCTTTGTTTTGCCGAGCATGTCTTTACGCATCGCCAGCACGATCCGGCCGATAGCATCCTGATCAGCCGCCTTGCGATCAACCTGCGTGATAATAACCTCGTTCACCATATCATTGATGGCCTTTACAACGTCATCAGAGCTGTACAGCCAAGACTTATACTGCTCAGCAAAGAATAGGCGCTTTGTATCTGGCTTTGCTGTGAGACCTACAAAGCCCTGGAGCAGGATCAGAAGGTTGCCATATTTTTCTTCCTTGAACTTCAAAATTGCTTCATCCCTTTTGGATTTTAACGTCAGGTAGTAAGTCAGATAAGAACCGCCTACGCCAGTGATGATTGGAAGCACGATGAGTAACAGGTCTTTAATGTTCATAGCTAAAGGATTGTAATTAAATCTACTAAAATCCACGCAGATCAGGTTTTTCTTTTTCAATTGAAAAAATAAAGGGTTGCGAGCGCGGATCGGAAAAATCGTATCTTTAGCCTGGTGCTTAGAAGTAGCATCGGCGTTTTTTGAAGTAGTGTCTGGAGCTTGCAAGGGCTGGTGAAAAAGAGGTGTAGGTTATTATCCGTTTGGGTTGACGTTTAATTCGTATCAGAGGGAAAATAGTGTTGTTCAGAATTACAAATATAACGGGAAAGAACTGCAGGACGAACTTGACCTTGGATGGCTTGACTATGGAGTGAGGATGTACATGCCGGAGATTGGAAAGTGGATGTCGCAAGATCCCCTGTCTGTAATACAAGAAGAGTATTCTCCTTACGCCTATGTATTTGACAATCCAGTTGGCTTCTCTGATCCAAGTGGGATGATTGGTGAACGACAAGGACGCCAAGATATCACTTCTACTTTTGTGAACTTGGATGGAATTATAATTGACCATCGGGACGATGGAGATCCAAATATTTATCTTGTAACCGATCCGTCCTGGAAAAGAGGGGATTCAAAGAAAGGACTTCCTATTCTTGGTTTTGAAGAACCAGGAAAAGAATACCGAATTTTTGGTAAAGTCGATTTATCGCGACCAGAGGAGCGACGCCCTTTGGCAACGGGGGCGTGTGATCCTGATTTTACAATTGAATCATTTGTTATTCCATTAGTCCGACCAATAGGGTGGGGATTTTCTTGGCTCGGTAACACTGCTGTGCGATTAGTCAACAAGGGAGGCAAATGGGTCTTTGAGTTGTTTGAAGTCGGATCTGGAAAAGTGATACAACAAGTTGCTGCTAAGACGGTAACTAAGTTGAGTCCTTATGAATTAGAAATAACTCATGGTCTAACCAAATCTAAAAGTGCATTTGCCAAACTTAAAGCTGACATAAAATCAAATGGAATTCAAGAGCCGATAAAGTTTGTGGAGCATGATGGCAAAAGATTTGTTGTTGATGGCCACCATCGGTTAAGAGCAGCGAAGGAGTTGGGTATTCAAAATGTTCCTGTGCAGCAAGTAAGTTTGCCCTATGCTGGATATAAATCGGTTGATGATTTAATTTATTCTCCTCACTAATGGCACTTTGGCAATATACATTTCAGATTTTACCTAAAGAAAGCGTTGAAGTCCTTTCTTCTGATTATCATTTTGAAAAGAGCGAGAGTGGATTTGATGATGAGCCCTATTGGAGATTGAATCCTGTTAATAAGATTTTTTTTCATTCTATTCAAAAGGTCCTACCAAAGAATAAATCATGGAGCAATGAAATTGAATTGTATGGAAGCCAAGAATCAAATTGCTTTGAGGTTCTTTTTAATAATAAGGATGAGATTCTGTCTGTGTCGTTTAGAATAGATTTTCGGAGCAACTATGAAAAAATACTAAGTCAAATTGTTGAGTTTTGCATTCTTAATAGCTTAGTCATTTTAAATGAAGATATAAGTATTGTTCCGTTAAATATTGAACAAGTACTAAACATTATAGAAAAGTCACCCCAAGCGAAAAGGTATAGTGAACTATCCTTAAAAGAAAAATTTATAAAGCCAAGGAGTGACTCACACCCATCATAAAAGGAGAATCACAAATCAGTAGGGGTGCATCTTACTTCGCGTAAGCATTCTTCGTTTTGAAATCTCTCAGTGCCATATCGATGAGATTGAGCACAAAGTTTTTGTTCTCTTGAGGTAGAGCAGAAATATCTTCAATGTGGCGCATTGTGTCCTTGTCGAGTTCCATCCGAGTTTTACCAATGAGGTAATCAACAGAAACTTCCAGCGCATCGGCGATTTTAGAAACCACTTCAATGGAAGGAGAAATATCACCGCGCTCATAGCGACCTACGACATCCTGAATATTGAATATTTCGCTCCTATCTGACCCAGGTAATTCGGTAATCATCTGACCCACCCTCAGGGGTTGTATTTGATGCAAAAGCAATTTTTACAATCCATCCTACAGCTGAGAAGCGAACGGGTCACGCAAAAACAGACACTGAAAATCAAAGCTTACACCGACTATCTACAATCGGCAGCTGCTTTATCAAGCAAAGATGTTAGCAAGCAGAATGAGGCTAGAACGTTGTTAACCGATGCCAGATTGAGGATACTGATTTATGGCAGTGCGAAAGTCATCGAGAACATAGCAATCTTTGACCGCACTGGAGCACATCTACATGCCACTGAGGGTATGAAAACCTTTTTACCAGTGATCATCGATGCGAGAAGGCAGCTCAAAAGAGAAGATCAAAAAAGGAAGACATGCTTAAAATCCTGTTCAACCTGGACAGACTCGATTAGAGGTTCGACCCTTGCCAGGGGTACAAACAATGTCTGTTTATCAGATCGTTACAAGAGCACTCTGAAACAAATACGAAACAATCGTATCTTGCCGCTTCGTTCTTTGAAAAAGTTGCTGTGGTTGTCGGCAATGGCCTAGTGAAAAAATCGGTTCGCTTGAAATTGGCTTAGGGAAAATGGAAAGCCGGGTCGAAAAAGTGCGATAACTACTATCCATTCGGTCTCACCTTTAATTCCTACCAAAGAGAAAATAGTATCAAGCAGGACTATAGATATAACGGAAAAGAGTTGCAGGACGAATTGGATTTAGCTTTTCTCGATTACGGAGCGAGGATGTACAAGCCGGACATTGCGAGGTGGACAGCCATTGACCCAATGTCTGACAGAGGTGTTGCTCTAAGTCCCTACGGTTATGCCGTAAATAACCCAATTCTGTTTGTTGATCCGGACGGAATGTGGGTAGAAGGTGGAGATGTATGGAACTCAATGAACGAGAAATTTGATGCAGAGAGACAG
>JAEYXN010000100.1 GCA_023431285.1 Bacteroidota bacterium | reverse complement strand
GAAGAGATGCCGGTATCGTATCCCGGATTTAAAGGTGGTGACAGGACTAATATCGAACTTCCTTCCGTACAACGCAATTGCCTCAAGGCCCTAAAGGATGCAGGGAAGAAAATCATATTCGTCAATTGTTCAGGATCGGCGATCGCATTGACTCCCGAAACACAAACATGCGATGCAATTCTGCAGGCATGGTATGGTGGTGAATCTGGCGGACAGGCCGTGGCCGATGTGCTGTTCGGAGACTTTAATCCTTCAGGTAAACTTCCTGTTACTTTTTATAAGAACTCGGAGCAGCTCCCTGATTTTGAAGATTACTCAATGAAAAACCGTACATACAGGTTCATGGAGGATGGGCTATTTCCATTCGGACATGGTCTGAGCTATACGACCTTCAACATCGGAGAGGCAAAGGTGAGCAGTACTTCCATTCCAAGGGATGGCAGTGTGACCCTCAGCATCCCCGTTGTGAACTCCGGAAAAAGAAACGGACTGGAGGTGGTGCAGGTGTATGTTCGCAAGAGCAACGACAACGATGGGCCGCTCAAGACGCTTAAAGGTTTTGAAAGGATCGCTGTAGAGGCTGGCAAGACAAAAGAAGCTTCCATAGTATTACCCGCTGAATCATTTGAGTTCTTTGACCGCGATGCAGGCAAGATGACTGTGGCTCCTGGAGAATACGAGATTTTTTACGGTAACAGCTCTGCGTCAAAGGACCTGAAAACGATTAAAATTACCATTGTACAGTAAGAACGCTGAATAGTATCTTAAGACCGAAATCTCAACCACATCATACGAACGAAAACAAGATAAAAATGATAGCACCAGGAATTCGAACAATGTTAATATTTTGCATCGCGATCACCGCGTGCACTTCTTTGCTAGCTCAACCCACGCCGGCTCCAACATGGTCGTCGCCACAGGTCAGGCCAGACAACACAGTTACTTTCAAATACTTTTCGAAGACTGCCAAAGAAGTGAAGGTGAGCACGCAGTTTGAGAAGGCTCCCGTGTTGATGACAAAAGATTCTGCGGATACCTGGTCAGTGACATTAGGTCCTGTTAAGCCTGATATTTACCCTTACAACTTTATTGTCGATGGTATCTCCGTTGCAGATCCAAAGAACTCAGCACTCTTTCCAAATGAAGGTTTTCAAAGCAGTCTTGTAGAGATCACTGGTTCGACGCCGCTGGTTCATACCATTCAAAACGTTCCGCACGGCACAGTCTCCTACCGCTATTATAATTCTCCTGAGCTCGGCACAAGACCTGTTGTGATCTATACACCGCCGGGATATGAGACCGACACAAAGACAACGTACCCGGTACTGTATCTTCTTCACGGCACAACGGACACAGAAGAGACGTGGACAAAAGTAGGCAGGGCGAATATTATTCTTGATAACCTGATTGCACAGGGTAAAGCAAAGCCGATGATCATTGTGATGCCTTATGGTCGCGCATACCCTGTCATCAGTAAGTCATCTGGAAGTTTGCGTAACTGGGATAATCTTCAGCATTTCAAGAAAGACTTTCTGAACAACCTGCTTCCATTCGTTGAAAAGAATTATCGTGTGAAAGCAGACAGAGATCATCGTGCCATCGCCGGTTTCTCTGGTGGAGGAGGGGAGACATTGTATCTTGGTCTCAACAATCCTGACCTGGCTGCATGGGTTTGTGGTTTCGCTCCCGGAATGCTGAAAGAGGAATTCGACCGCAATAATGAAGTCGCTTTCGCGGATCCCGCGCAAACCAACAAAAGACTCAAGCTGTTCTGGATTGGCGTAGGAAAGGAAGATTTCCTTTATAACGTGATCAAAGATTATAAGGTAATATTGGATCAAAAGGGTATCAAACATGAGACTTTCATATCCGATGGCGGCCACACGTGGATGAATTGCAAGCTTTATCTTGCGACGATCACACAAAAATTATTTAAATAGTAGCCGCATTCGGGAAGGGGCGTCATCCGGCCGGATGTTAGAAACTTATTAAGGAACATTATTAATTAAAATTAACTGAGTGATAACCGATCATTCTATTTCCGGCAGACCTTTCCGCTTGACAACATTAGTATCCTTTGCTGTTTGCCTGTCTGGTGCCACAATGCTTTCCTGCGGCTCCAGGACAACGGAAGACACCGGCTCCGCCGATACAACTGAAGTTGCAGCGCAGGAAGACACACTTCAGGCGATCTCTAAGCCACTGGTAAGTCACATTTATACTGCGGATCCGGCTGCGCACGTATTTAACGGAAAGCTTTATATCTATCCGTCACATGATATCGAGTCAGGTATTCCTGAAGACGATCTGGGTTCGCACTTTGGTATGCAAGACTACCACGTGTTTTCAATGGAAAGCATCGACGGAGAAGTTACCGATCACGGTGTTGCACTGGATATCAAGGATGTTCCGTGGGCGGGAAGACAACTTTGGGCACCGGATGCGGCTTCTAAGAACGGAAAGTATTATTTGTACTTCCCTGCAAAGGATAAAGAGGATATCTTCAGAATTGGGGTTGCTGTAAGCGACAAACCTGAAGGACCTTTCAAGGCTGAAGCGACTCCTATCAAAGGAAGTTATAGCACTGACCCGACGGTGTTTGGTGACACAGACGGAAAGTATTATATGTATTTCGGTGGAATCGTGGGTGGCCAGCTGCAACGTTGGGATTCCGGAAAGTATGATGCCAACGGATCTAAGACTGACAGAAACGATAACGGTCCGGCTATCAAACCACGCGTTGCTCGGATGAGTGACGACATGCTTTCATTTGCTGAGCCCGTGAAGGAAGTGGATATCCTCGATGAGAATGGTAAGCCTCTTCTTGGCAGCGATCATGATCGCCGGTTCTTTGAAGGTGCATGGGTGCACAAGTTCAATGGTAAATACTATTTATCTTACTCAACTGGTGACACACATTTTATCTGCTACGCTACTGGTGACAGCCCTTACGGACCATTCACTTATCGCGGTGTGATCCTTAATCCTGTTCTGGGATGGACAACCCACCACTCAATTGTTGAGTTAAATGGTGAGTGGTATTTGTTCTACCACGATGTTGAGCTTTCTGGAAAGACACCTTTGAGAAACATCAAAGTGACTCCTCTCAATCATGAGGCTGATGGCAGCATCAAAACAATCAACCCTTACGCTAAACCAGTTATGTAACCGCCAAAGAGTGCCGTTACGTTCGTGATAATAGAAAAGGCCCTGACGATTCAAGGCCTTATTCATATTTGGTGACTTTCCGAATAATTGCAATCGGGCTACGTCAATCCTGTTCTTACTTCTGACGATTCAAAGTCATCTCCATATCACCCATTGGAGTACCTGAAGCTTTCATCTTAATGGTATCATCAGGCTGCAGCGTGCAATCATGCTTGATGACCATGTCATTGAAGGGCACATCAAATGAAAACTGATTACCATTGATCTGGGTGTTGGTAATGTTTACATCTCCGTTAGGGGAACGGACTACGCCAGTCAGTTTCCCATCGGTAACTTTGAACACAAAGGTCAGCTCCATGTCAGCATTAGTCATCTTTGCCGTCCATGTACCGTCTATTCCATTTGCATAGAGGCTTGTTGTCACAAGCACGAACATCGCGAGAGAGAGAATTTTCTTCATGATTTGAATTTTAGAATTGATTTTCCGGGGTTGAATATATATTCATGAAAATATTGTAAAGCATCGCCGCTAAAAAATGAATGTCTGAATATTAGACAGCCACCTTACTTTAATCGACAAAACCCGTTCATTGTTCGACTTCATTGGTCTGGAGATTTCAAGTTGCCGAAATCCATCGCAGGGAATAGGATTTACACTGTTCATAATGCTAGTATTTTATTAGTGTATTAAATACATTTGTTCACATTGCTATTAAAAACGGAACAGTAAACTTTTAATATGAAGATCAATAGAAAAACAATTCTGCTTGCTTTAGGAATCACCTTCCTTTCGGGAGTTGGCTTGCGTGCGCAGACAGGCCGGGCGTGGAGCGCCGACGATCCTTCGAAGCGTGACACGGCGAGAAGCCTCACAAAGTATTTCACTCCAGCCACTAAAACGAAAAGTACCCCTGATGCTGATGGATTTATTCAGCGTTGGTTGCTCCTCGAACCAATTGAGAAGCTTAACAGGAGCAATACCGTTTTTACCGATAGTTATCTGAGGAAAACATTCGATACGCTTTATTTCAAAGACCAGTTTACGATTCTTCCAAAACCAGGGCAGACTGTTAAAGTGGGTAAAAAGAAACTTGCCTGGCATGCCCTCGACAGCAAATTGTTTAATGTAAAGTTATTCCGTTTTGCGTACGGTCTGAACAAACCTGAGTACGGCGTGATCTTTTGGGCGGTAACCGTGGTGAACGCTCCTGAAGACATGAAGGACGTGAGACTGGCGGTAGGATCGAACTCGGCATCCATGTGGTGGCTGAATGGTCAGGAGGCGTTATTGCTTTCGGGAGACAGAAGAATGGTGATGGATGATTGTGTTTCAAAACGAATCACACTTAAGAAAGGCAAGAACATATTACGGGGCGTTGTTATCAACGGTCCCGGGATGAGCGACTTCTGCGTTCGTTTCCTCGACGAGAAGGGAGAGCCGGTAAAAAATATCACTATCAGTTACGAATAGATAATTTTCCAGAACTGACAAATCATTTGCTTGACACAGGAACTATGAAACTGAAGAATACTCTGAAGACCTTCGCGGTCATGATTGCAATGTTGCTGACGCTGACAGCGACAGCGCAGATAGGCAAACCTTTTATCCATGATCCGTCGACGATTGTGGAATGTGACGGTAAGTACTACACTTTTGGAACTGGTCGCGGGGGCTTGATCTCCGAAGACGGATGGACATGGAACGGCGGAGCTGAACGTCCCGGTGGGGGTGCCGCTCCTGACGCCATGAAGATCGGTGATCGTTACCTCGTGGTATATGGTGCCACTGGTGGTGGATTAGGAGGAGGCCACAATGGTAAAATCCTAACGATGTGGAACAAGACACTCGATCCGAAGTCTCCTGACTTTAAATTCTCCGAACCAATTCTGGTAGCTCAATCCGATGGGATTGAAGACAATGATGCTATCGACCCGGGACTACTTCTGGATCCTAACGATGGTCGTCTTTGGGTTTCGTATGGAACATATTTTGGATTCATTCGCCTCATTGAGCTTGACCCTAAGACTGGTAAGCGCGTGGAAGGTAACGAGCCTATCGATATTGCTATTGATTGTGAGGCTACCGATCTGGAATATCGCGACGGATGGTATTATCTCCTCGGCACTCACGGGACCTGCTGCGACGGTGTAAACTCAACTTACAATATCGTGGTAGGGCGCTCAAAGAAAGTGACAGGACCTTATCTCGATAACATGGGAAGAGATATGCTGAAGGGTGGCGGCAAGATGGTGTTGGCAGCACAGGGTAAACTGATTGGCCCTGGTCACTTCGGACGTTTCATCGTTGAAGATGGCGTTGAAAAGATATCCTGTCATTATGAAGGAGACTTCGATCAGGGAGGTCTTAGTGTATTGGGAATTCGTCCACTGCTTTGGAAGAATGGCTGGCCTGTTGCCGGAGAGAATTTCAAGGAAGGAACGTATATGATTGAATCGGAGAGAAGAGGTTACGCCCTGGAGCTGGTTGTCGATTTTGTGCGCATGCCTGTAGCCCGTGGGTGGAATCGTGATCCTAATGAACCTGTTAAGCCTGTTACTCCCCAGGCACTGGAAGATGTGATCAAGACCTGGCCAACCGGAAAGTCGGGTGTAAGAATTGGAGATTATATGTCGCGCCCTCACCAAAAGTGGACAATCACTGCCGTGCCGGAAGCAGGTGGATACCTCGGCGGTCCTTACTACAAGATTGTGATCGAAGGAACAGAGAGAGCATTGGCAGCGACTGCAGAGGCAGAAGTAGAAACAGTGCCAGCATTCACTGGTGCTCCTGAGCAACTGTGGCGCATCGATCAATTGACTGATGGTACATACAGAATAATGCCGAAGTCTGTTCCTAACTCAACTGAGAAGTATGCGTTAGTGTCTTCCGGAGACAGTACTCCGACACTTGCTAAGTTTGATATGAACAGCGATAATTCTAAGTGGAACTTTAAATCATACTAAGCCGAAAAGGCTGAAAGAACGGAGGCTGTCTCAAACGAGGCAGCCTTTTTTCGTTTGTGGGCCTGGATTCGGTCAGTTTCAATTCCAATCTATTCATGACTAATGGACCTTTTCAGATCCTGCCGTCCGGGATTCTGAAGAAAAAAGGCCTGATACTTTCCCATTAATTTCATATGCTTTAATTTACACGTTGCAAAAACTGGCCTGGCCAGAACCATACGCTAACCAACCAATGATGAAACAACGGGTACTCTTTCTTTACGGATTTGTGGCTGCAATGGCATTTGCCTGCAATGATAGTAACAAGTCTTTCGAAAAAACAGATTATGGCGTCATCGTCAATCTGGAAAACGGAGCTCAGGCCCGCAAAGTGCAGCTTGAAGTTGTGACAGATAAGATTATTCGGGTGGTTGCAGCACCCTCAGATTCTTTCGATACCCGACAGAGTTTAATGATCCAGCCAGGTCTGAAGAAATCAACTAGCTTCAAGGTTGAAGAAAAGGATGACAAGGTCATTGTGTCAACCAGTGAACTTCGTGCACACCTGGATCTAAAAACAGGGGCGGTAGTATTCACGGACACAACGGGAACGGTATTGCTTGAAGAGGTAGCGGGTGGAGGGAAGACGTTCACGCCTAAAACAGTGGGCAATGAATCGGCATTCTCCGTCCGGCAAGTATTCAACTCCCCGGACGATGAGGCGTTCTATGGTCTTGGTGGCCATCAGAACAATCAAATGAACTATAAAGGTCAGGACGTTGAGCTTGCCCAGCACAACATCGTTGATGTTGTTCCCTTTCTTTATTCCAGCAAGAATTATGGTATTCTCTGGGATAATTATTCCATCTCAAAGTTTGGAGACACCAGAGATTTCCAGTCATTAAATACACTCACGCTTTTTGACAAAACCGGAAAGCAGGGCGGTTTGAGCGCGACGTATTACGCAAATGGAAAAATGTTTAAGGAATCTGTGGATGACAAGATCGAATATGAGTTCCTTGAGACACCGGAGTTCGATAGTTTCCCCAAGGACGTTGCCCGTAGCGGATACGTTGTTTGGGAAGGTGAGTTCAGCTCTGATAAAGCTGGTATTCATAAGTTTCAGACATATTCCTCAGGATATCTGAAGATATGGATTGATGGCAAGCTTATTCTCGACAAATGGCGGCAAAACTGGAACCCGTGGACTAATAAGTTCACCGTGCCGTTGAGCAAAGGGGAAAAGCATTCTATTAAGATCGAGTGGAATCCTGATGATAGCGGATACTTCTCCATTCGTCATCTTGATCCATTGTCTCGTGATGAGCAATCACGTTTGTCATTATGGTCGGAAGTCGGCGACCAGATAGATTATTACTTTGTTAAAGGAGCCAACGCGGATGATGTCATCAGCGGCTACAGAACGTTAACAGGAAAGGCACCCATCGTACCGCGCTGGGCAATGGGATTCTGGCAGAGCCGAGAACGTTACAGAAATCAGAAGGAGCTAATTGACGTGGTGAAAGAATACAGGAAGCGTCGTATTCCTTTGGATAACATCGTACTTGACTGGCAGTACTGGGAAGACCCTAAATGGGGATCACACGAATTTGATGCTTCGCGTTTTCCTGATCCTAAAGGCATGATTGATCAGCTGCACAAGGAGCTGAACGCAAATCTCATGATTTCGGTATGGCCGAAGTTCAATAAGGGAACTGAACATTATGAGGAGATGGAGCGCGCTGGTTTTCTTTTCTTGAACAACATCAAGCATAAACGCAAAGACTGGGTCGGAATTGGATATGAGTCGACATTCTATGACCCTTTCAATCCTGAAGCAGGGAAGCTCTTCTGGAAACAAATAGATGAGGAGTTGAATTCCAAAGGAGTTGATGCATGGTGGCTTGATGCAACAGAGCCTGATATGCATTCCAATATTTCCATCGATGCACGCAAAGAAAACATGAGTCCGACAGCGCTTGGCCCGGGGGAGCGATACTTTAACGCTTATTCACTGGTCAACTCAAAAAGTGTATACGAAGGTCAGAGACAATCGTCACCTGAAAAGCGTGTCTTCATTCTTACGCGGTCGGCCTATGCAGGACAGCAACGCTATGGCGCCGCCACATGGAGTGGTGATATCGTATCTCGCTGGAGCGACTTTGAGGATCAGATTGCCACGGGGATTAACTTCGCTCTTTCCGGCATTCCTTACTGGACGATGGACATTGGTGGCTTCGCTGTTGAACGTCGTTACTATAACCTTACTGGTGAAACTCAGAAGGAATGGCGCGAGCTTAATACAAGGTGGTTCCAGTTTGGCGCATTCTGTCCTTTGTTCCGCTCACATGGACAGTTCCCTTTGCGTGAGATTTACAATATTGCCCCGGAAGGGACTAAAGAGTACAACTCAATGGTTTATTATACTAAGTTGAGATATCGCCTGTTTCCATACATCTATTCTTTGGCCGGAAGCTCATATCATAACGATTATACGATTATGCGTGGTCTGATGATGGATTTCAGCAATGATGCGAAGGTAACATCCATCGGAGATGAGTACATGTTCGGGCCGTCGATACTGGTAGCGCCGGTGTATACCTACAAGGCAACTTCAAGAGAAGTGTATTTGCCTTCAGGCGCAGGATGGTACGACTTCTACACAGGGAAAAGATTTGAGGGTGGCCAGTCATTCAACGTAGACGCGCCGTTGGAGAGAATGCCTTTGTTCGTAAAAGAGGGATCGATCATCCCTGCCGGGCCGGAGATTCAATATTCTGGTGAGAAGCCTGCAGACCCGATTACGCTTTACGTCTTCCCAGGCAAGGATGCAACTTTCACGATCTACGAAGATGAGGGAGTGAACTACAACTACGAGAAAGGTCAGTTTGCAACGATCACCCTATCCTACGATGAGCAGGGTAAGTCGTTGACCATTGGAGATCGTAAGGGTTCATTTCCTGGCATGAGTGCGTCACGGAAATTTGAAGTGATTTGGATTACTGACGGTCAGGGAGGGGTGGGTCTAACGAGTCGTGCTCACCAGGTCGTTGACTACAACGGATCGGCTATCACTGTTACTCAGAATTAAACAACATCCAGAGGTTCGGCTGAAAGCTTAACGTATCGTTATACGGACGATCGATTCATTGTGTACGATCATGTTTTTGATTGACGCTTAATCTTCCTGAATGCCGCTTACCATATTTTTGTGGAATTGCCCTGCGAATACTCGTCAAAATCGAGAAGCTCAATATTTAAGTATTCATTGGTGTGATGAGGAATACTACAATCCATGAACTTACCCGGCCTCATGCGCCGTCTGTGTTATACATCCCTGCTACTTTCCTGAAACTGTTTCCGCCTGCGTAAAAAGTGTTTGGTGTTCACTGTTGGTATCACATCTCTGAATGCAATGAATTGGCAAACGTTTTCGAATGAAACCCGCGCGGAAGAAAGTGTTAACTAAACGGATTGCGTGGTCCTTTTCGGCGTAGTATTTCCGCTGTGTTTGTTATAGATTTACCACGATACCTACAATCATCAACGTATTACAATCGACATGATAAGATCAACGTCCATTTTTGTTTTCCTTTTAGTACTTGCCACTTCAGGTCAGGGCTGGAGCCAAGACCTTAAGCTCAATGATCTGGAGTATTTTGAAACGCAGGGTGTGAATGTCCTGGTGTACAACAACCTTTTCACCGGTGGATTCAACGATGAGAAGAATGCCGGCATTGAGATCATCCATCATGGAGTCAGAACAGCGCAAGGTGGGGCGGTAAGATTAGCCAATACTCCGGAGCAGTGGGACTTGGTCCCCGAAGTTCCAAGCCGGAAAGTCGATAAGGCTACGAACTCGGTCGAGATCACTATGAAGTACAATGACTACGACTTCACCTCCCGCGTGGTTGTTACGCCGAAGGGAAAAGGAGTTGAGATCTCGGTCTATCTGGACAAGCCGGTTCCCAAGGCACTTGAGGGTGCAGCAGGATTTAACCTGGAATTTTTGCCATCACAATATTGGAACAAGACCTACTTAGTGGATGGCCGGTTTAACCGGTTCCCACGTTACGTCGTCGGCAACACAACGACGAGGCCTAACGCTGAAAAGCTTAAACAATTCAAAGGGTATGTCACGTCAGACGACAGAGGGACTGGAAGGTTCATTGATCCACTGCCACTTGAAAAAGGACGCAGCTTCCTTCTTGCACCGGATGATCCATTACGTTTGGTGAAGATCAGTTCTCAGGATGCAGACATTATGCTTTTTGATGGAAGAATGCTTGCGCAAAATGGTTGGTTTGTCGTGAGAAGTCTCATTCCTGCCGGCAAAACTGGTAAAGTACTCACATGGACAGTAGAACCCAACGCAATTAAAGGCTGGATCAGAGAGCCGAACATTGGCTTCTCTCAGGTTGGATATGTGCCGAAGCAGCAAAAGGTCGCGGTGATTGAACTCGACAAAAAAGATACACCACTTGCAAAGGCTTCAATCTTTAAGGTTGGTCCTGACGGCAACGCAACAGAAGTTTTCAATGGGAAGACAACGGTGTGGGGAAATTACTTCAAGTATCACTACATCAAGTTCGACTTCAGCGCGGTGAAAGACCCTGGAATCTACTATATCCAGTACGGCAAATTCAAGACGAACAATTTCCTCATTGAGAATAATGTGTACGATAAGATTACGGATGCCACCAGTGACATCTGGATTCCCATTCACATGAATCACATGTATGTGAATGAAGGATATAGGGTATGGCATGGCGAGCCGTTCAAGGAAGGCTATCGTCAGGCGCCTCCGAACACGGATCACTTCGACCTTCATTGGCAGGGACCCACTACGGACACGAAGTTCAAACCTCTTGAACTGATCCCAGGACTGAACGTCGGTGGATTCTTTGACGCCGGTGATTTTGACATCGAAACGGGTTCGAACATTAGCGTAGTACAAAACTTTGTACAGGCATGGGAGTATTTCAAACCTCAGCGCGATCAGACTTTCGTTGATCAGAAGCAAAGATATGTGGATCTGCACCGTCCGGATGGCAAGCCCGATATGCTGCAATTCATTGAACACGGCACATTGAATCTTGTGGCACAGGCCGAGATCATTGGTCATATGGCGCAGACATTATCCAATTCTGTTCTCGATAATTATCACCACCTCGGAGATGCGGCGTCGTTAACGGATGGGCTACCTTACAACCCGGAGCTTGGTCCTTATGAGATTGCTGCTGACGGAAAGTCGAGTGGAGTGAAGGATGATCTGTGGGCCTTCACGAGCCGTAATGCAAACCTTGATCTGAGAGCGGCAACAATGTTCGCTGCGGCGAGCCGTGCGTTGAAGGGATACAACGATGATCTTTCAGCAAGGGCTTTGGTGCAGTCAAAGAGACTTCTGAAGGAAGCCACCGATTTGATCGCGAACCAGCCAAAGGATACTTCCCGCTGGGCGCGTATGGGAAATGTCGGTACGACACTTGAGTTGTTTATAGCAACAGGAGAGAAGGAGTATAAAGACAAGTTCCTGGAAAGCATCTGGCCTGCTCTTGATCGTGGCGTGACGTTTAATTTGTCTACCGCACTGAATGCTATCCCGCATTTGGATGCGTCGTACAAGGAAAAGCTCCGTCCTTACGTGGTGAAATACAATGAGTACATTCTTGGATTGGAAAAGAACAACCCTTATGGAGTACCGATCACACTCGGTAACTGGGCGGGTAGTGGTATCGTTATGAACTTCGGAACTACAGTGTGTTTTGCCAACAAGTATTTTCCCGATGTGGTTGATGCCAGTCATGCGTATAAAGTGACGAACTGGTTATTTGGATGT
>JAEYXN010000098.1 GCA_023431285.1 Bacteroidota bacterium | reverse complement strand
GTAGAAGCCAGGTTCGGGTTGAAGCCGCACCCCACAGTGAGGGCACAACTCGTGCATCCGGTTGAACTTCAACAAATGCGTAGGGGGATACTCGAATATTTTCCCCTCACGACACACGGGGCATCTACCCTGCATCAACGCGACTAACGAGCTCCTTTCTTGCATTCTTGCTAGATTTAAACCAGAGATATCCCAGAATCATCGCAGCGAGGTATGGCATGGCCAGGAGGTACAAAATCCCGGTATTAATTCCGGCAGCTATGCCTGGGTTTCCATTTGAATAATTGTTCTCGAGCGTAGAGCGGCACATCGCGCATTGGCCCAGCGATACCGTTGCGTTGACAAGAACTAAGATCAATATAATCGTAACGCGTTTCATCTATTGATAATAAGGGCTTATCATAATGTAGACAATAACTCCACTCACTGCAACATATAACCACAATGGAAATGCATACTTCGCGAGTTTCCGATGTCTCGCGAAGTTTCCTGAGAGCGCTCTGACAAATGTAAACAGCACAAACGGAATGACGACGATCGACAATAAGATATGCGTGATCAGAATGACGTAATAACCATATTTTATTAAGCCAGTTCCGCCGAAAGGCGTAGAATCACTGGTCATATGATAAAGGACATACATTGTCAGGAACAGAGCCGACAAACCCATACATATCTTCACCAACAATTCATGGCGCTGTCTGTTCCCGTTTTTGATTGCTATCACCGCAGCCACAAGGAATACCGCAGTCAGTGCGTTGATACTGGCATATATGGGAGGAAGAAAAGAAAAATCATATCCGGGAATCTTAACACGAAAAAGCACCGCTACGGCTATCGGAATGAATATCGATAGGACCACAACAAGTTTCCTGTAAGGTTCCGGGCGCTCTTTTTCCAGGGACGTCTCCATGCTCTAATATTTCTTCAAAATTATGGCAATTTCAGTAATAAGTCTGTCGATCTCATCACGATCCGAAGATTCATATTGTCCTCGTATTCTTCCCTTACTATCAACCAAAGCCACGTCAAAAGGTTCCTGTAAAAGGTAAACACAGCTTCGTTTTTCAGCAGATTCAACTGAAAAGAATTTCAAAGGGTCTTTTGCGTAAACGTCTTTAACTCGCGAAAGTCTTACAGCGGATTCCGGACCTAGGAAAGAAACGCAGGCGAGACTGTCAATTATCACCCCGTCTTCTTCCAGCAAATTTTTGTCAATGACGTAAGGCAATTTATAATCCTGTTCACATGCTGAAGTTATCGCAGGAAGATTATCTGCAAACAGTGCAGGGACATTAAATTCATTCCTTCCGAATCGCTTAAGAAACAAAAAAAGCAACACCGGCAGGATGAGTGCTGTAAGTAGAATAATGATCTTCTTCCCCTTCATAAAAACTGAATCACCCGAAAAACAAAGAGGCTTAAGAAATGATCTTAAGCCCCTCGATAACTTTATTGAATTATTTAAAGAGCCCCTCCGATCGAAAACCCTTCATAGAGGAATGCCACAAGCATCCAAACGATGAAGATTAACGGAATCATGATCGACCAGAAAAGTACCTTCACTTCGTATTTAAGGTGCATGAACTCCCCTACGATGTAAGCCGCCTTCACAATAGTAAGGAGGATGAACGTTGTAGTTTTCAAAGTTCCTGCATCGATCAGAAAAGCAATAATGAACTCGACCACTGTTACGCCAAGAAGAATAAAGAAAACCTTCCAGATGTGGCGGATCTTCGCCTTATCTGGAGGCGCTACCGTGATATGCGTCGTTTCTTCAGAATGTGCCATGATAATATCTTTTAAAAGCGATTGAATTAAACCAGATAGAAGAATGTGAACACGAATACCCACACGAGGTCGACAAAGTGCCAGTAGAGCCCGACCTTTTCAACCATTTCATAGTGACCACGACGTTCATACACACCCATTACTGTGTTATAATACACGAGGAAGTTAAGGCACACTCCGCTGAATACGTGGAAACCATGGAACCCGGTGATAAAGAAGAAGAATGCTGCAAAATCAGGAGGTCCATATTGGTTAACGGAAAGGTTGGCACCAAAGACCTCTACTCCATTCACGATGGTGGCCACACCTGTTCCGTGAATAAAGTGAGCCCACTCCCAAGCCTGACAACCAAGGAAGGTAAGACCACCAAGGATTGTCCAGAGCATCCATTTTTCAACAGCAGCGCGATCCATGCGATGACCTGCTTCAACAGCAAGAACCATTGTCACAGAACTCATGATGAGAATGAAAGTCATGATACCGACAAACACAAGCGGAAGCGAAATTCCATGAAGGAATGGAACCGCTTCAAAGACCTTTTCAGGAATCGGCCAGTACTCCGGCGAAAAAACAAACGCATCAACCTCACCTGCGTATGCTACGTGCGATGAGCGCACCAGACCGTAGGTGACTAGGAGAGCAGAGAAAGTAAAAGCATCAGAAAGAAGAAAGAACCACATCATGAGCTTGCCGTAGCTTGCGCCCATCGGTGATACTCCTCCATCCCATACGCTTCGGCCCGGGGCCGGTGTCACAGAAGTACTTGCCATTTTATCGTTGTTTCAGTGTTATAGTTAATGTCTAAGCTACTTGTTCAACGTCAGGAACAAGAACAAATATAGCCAAAGTATGCCCAAAAAGTGCCAGTAAGTCGCGCACAATTCAATGGTGTTCATGCTCTTAGAATGCACCTTGAATCTAAAAGAGGATACAAGGACAATCAGGAGCACCACGACTCCGCTAATAACGTGGATCGCATGCGCTCCGGTGAGGACATAGATAAACGAATGAGAAACATTCCCACCCGTAAAATGCTCGTTCATCGCCACCAGCTCTCCAAATGCCAGGAACTGCCCCACCAGAAATGCAAATCCCAGAATTGTTGTCAGTGAAATAAACACCTTCAGCAATTCCATGTTGTCCTTTCTGGCAGCCCGGGTTGCTGCAATCATTGTCAGACTGCTCACCACAATAATTCCCGAATTCAGGATGAAGTGCCAGGGAAGGACAATCTCCGCCCATCCGGCATCAGCACGTTTCACTATGAACGCGCTCGTCCACGCCCCGAAAAGCATCACCACGCTTGTCATAAAAAGCCACAGCGCGAACTTCTTCGGGTTCATCGCCAACGGCGTCTTTGCTTCTTCTACTAATCTTAATTCTGTTGCCATACCCCTCAAATTTTATCCAGTAGATAAGCGATCTGGACGATCGGTAAATAAAGAAACGACCCAAACATGATCTTCAGCGCTGATCGACGGTCACCGGACTTCATCAGCGAGAATGTCTGTGAAAAGAACAGAACTCCGCAAACAGTCGCAACCACTGCCGATATAGTCCCTGTGATTCCGAAGGCTGCAGGAAGCAAACCAAAAGGAATCAGGAACATTGTATAGATCATGATTTGAATTGCCGTATTTAAGTCTTTTGTACCGCCTGATGGAAGCAGTTTAAATCCAGCTTTGCGATAATCATCATCCGCAACCCAGGCGATGGCCCAGAAATGTGGGAACTGCCATATGAATTGTATTCCAAATATGATGAGGGCCTCATAAGAGATAGTACCCGCCGCTGCAGTCCATCCAAGAAGTGGAGGAAGTGCGCCGGGGATCGCGCCTACAAAAACAGCAATTGGCCCAACCCTCTTCAAAGGTGTGTACACAAAGCTGTATAAGATCATCGACAATACTGAAAGACCTGTTGTAAGCGTATTGGTAAAGTAATAAAGGATGAGGATGGCGGCGCAGAAGCAGATCACCCCAAACACTCCGGCTTCCTGAACGGATACCCGTCCCGTTGGGAGCGGACGGTTCATTGTCCGCTTCATCACTTTGTCATACTCTCTTTCCTTGATCTGGTTGATTACGATGGAGGCACCTGAAAGAAGAAATCCACCAATAAAAAGCATTGTCAGTTTTCCCCAGCTTACGTCGGGAGACGCCAGCACAAAACCGAACGCGCAGGAGAACGCAACAAGAAGCGACAACCGAAGTTTAAGCATTTCGGAGAATGCTTTCGCCTTCATCGCTACCATTGCGAGACCGGAAACGGTATTAACTTGTCCTGCGATCATTATGTTCCAAACTGTAATTCTTCTTTTCTGTTCAACCTAAGCAGAAGCAGGAACTGGACACCGAAGGTGACCGACGCCAACAGCAAATGCACCGGTTGAAGAAACGGAGGAACGCCGAAGTACGCCATTCCTGCGCCACTTAAAATTGTGCTCAAAATTAGCAGGATTAAGGCAACAGGGAAAATTTTTAACCCTTGCGTTTGCCTCAATCGCACAATTAATCCAACATGCACCAGCAAGACGATCCACGAGAACGAGCGGTGTATGCCGAAACTTTGTGCTATCGCGTCAAGCCAGCCATCGCGGGGCGTAGATGACGATATCTGATCAATTTCCTCCCTTACATGGGTGCCCAGTAATATTTGCACCAGCAGTAACGCCATGGCAGCCAAGAGCCACCAGAATCCAAGAGAAGACTTTACCGTAGGACCTTCCCCGGAGAGATGCACCAAATAGATCAGCATCGCCACGAGCAACAGCGCCAGAAACATGTGCACCGTAATCGTCCACGGCATCAGATTACTCGAAACGACAAACGAGCCAATCCATCCCTGAAATATGACCAGGGTCAGGGAGGCGAACGCAATACCGGTAATACGCGGAGCAGTCTTTCGGAGCTTAAGAGAAACCACGGCTACAGCAATGATCATAAGTCCTATAATGACGCCGACAATCCGGTTGATATATTCAATGAGCGTTTTTGCGGCATTAAAGTCGCCCTCCTGAAGGACACTGGGATCATTTAATAACGCCTCCGCAGTTTCATCGAATCCCATTACCGAAAGGTACTTCGCGAAACGCTGATTCTTTTTATTGCGATATTCCGAATAAACCTCTTTGTAGTTTTGAGGAAGTTCGTCGATGGAAGTTGGAGGAACAAATTTGCCGAAGCATGTAGGCCAGTCAGGACAGCCCATTCCGGAGCCGGTGCTACGTACGATCCCGCCAACCAGAATCAGAACGTAAACCGCAGTCACTGTTGAAATTGCTAGGCGACGGAACGACTGCATCATCCTGTTCTGTGTCAAATTCGATTCCGATCAATCTTCATCATCCCGCGTCCATCGCATTTAAACACATCACTGCAGATGATAAGATCTGCAGTGATGGTTCAGAATATTATTAATGCTTGTTATCCCCGATGATGATTGCTCCCTCACCGTCGGATGTCTCCAACTTGATCAACTCATTTTCATGAGGCAGGTTCGATTCCGGTGTTTCAGAGAAAGGAACAGTCTGAGGAATGTAATCGTCAGCAGCACCAGGCTTGCTATAGTCGTAAGGCCAGCGATACACTGACGGGATAGGTCCAGGCCAGTTGCCGTGACCCGGCTCACGTGGCGTTGTCCATTCAAGAGTGTTTGAGAACCACGGGTTGAGCGGAGCCAGTCTTCCACGATACATGCTGTAGAAGAAGTTAAATATGAATAGCAACTGCGCTGACAGTGTCAGTATAGCCGCGGTGCTGACGAGCATATTCAGATCAGCCCAGCCGTCAAAGGTTTCAAAGTTAGTCCATGAATAATATCTGCGAGGGAATCCGGCGATACCAATGTAGTGCATAGGGAAGAACACCATGTATACCCCCACAAAAGTTACCCAGAAGTGAATCGCACCCAGGCGTTCGTCCATCATTCGGCCGAACATCTTGGGGAACCAGTGATAAATACCGGCGAGCATTCCAAAGAATGACGCACTACCCATCACAAGGTGGAAGTGAGCCACTACGAAGTAAGTATCGTGCAACTGAATGTCGATCGCCGCATTACCAAGGAAGATACCCGTGATACCACCAGTGAGGAAGAACGATACCATCCCGATAGAGAACATCATCCCGGAGGTAAACCGGATATTCCCTTTCCAGAGAGTCGTAACATAGTTAAAAATCTTCACCGCAGATGGCACCGCGATGATGAGTGTTAAAAGCATGAAGATCGATCCGAGGAATGGGTTCATGCCTGTCACGAACATATGGTGCGCCCATACGATGAAAGACAGGATCGCAATGAAGAGCATTGATCCGATCATCGCCTTATATCCGAAGATAGGCTTGCGTGAATTGGTCGCAATGATTTCAGAAGAAAGTCCAAGCGCAGGAAGCAGTACGATATACACTTCAGGGTGACCGAGGAACCAGAACAAGTGCTGGAACAGGATCGGTGAACCACCTTCGTGCGCAAGTGCTTCACCGCCGATGAAAATATCGGAGAGGTAAAAGCTTGTACCGAAGCTTCTGTCGAAGATCAGTAACAATGCAGCTGCGAAAAGAACCGGGAATGAAAGAAGACCGATGATGGCTGTAAAAAAGAACGACCAGATTGTAAGGGGCATGCGCGTAAACGACATACCGCGTGTTCTCATGTTGATGACGGTAGTAATGTAGTTCACGCCGCCAAGGAGCTGGCTCACGATGAACAACGCCATGGCTACCAGCCAAAGGGTCATCCCTGCGCCTGATCCTTTAATCGCTTGAGGCAATGCACTTAATGGCGGGTAGACTGTCCATCCACCACCGGCAGGTCCCGTCTCAAGGAAGAAGGATACAAACATGATCACACTTGAAAGGAAGAAGAACCAGTATGAAAGCATGTTCATGAAGCCGGATGCCATATCACGAGCACCAATCTGCAGAGGAATAAGGTAGTTGGAGAACGTTCCGCTCAACCCGGCAGTAAGCACGAAGAACACCATGATAGTTCCGTGCATCGTTACCAATGCGAGATAGAATTCAGGATCGAGTTTTCCTTCTGGAGTTATCCATTGGCCAAGAACTGGTTTAAGCCAGTCGAGATTCATATCGGGAAACCCGAGCTGAAGTCGGAATATGACCGACAAAGTACCACCGATAAGCGCCCAGAAAATCCCTGTAATCAGGAATTGCTTGGCGATCACTTTGTGGTCCTGGCTGAAGATATAGTTCGTCCAAAAGTTGCCCTCATGATGTTCATGCTCGTGGTCATGATCATCGTGGTGGTGCGCTGTCGCGTGATGGTGAATATCGGTAGTTGCCATTTGCTAATTAAGTCTTATTGTCTCAAATCATTTCTTTACTCCAGGACTGTCGCAACAGCACCAGGATCCTGCTGCAATCCAGACTTGATCAATGCAGCTTCTTTCAGTTCCGCTGGAACATTCTTGAGATAATCCGGATTCTGCTTCAACCAAGCTTCCTGCGAAGCCTTCCACTTATCATAAGATTCCTGATCTTCAACGATCACCGACATCTTCATAGAGAAGTGTCCGCGGCCGCAGATCTCAGCACAAGCCAATTCATAATTGAAATTCGGATTATTCAGCTCAGCTCTCATCTCTTCTGTAGTCTTTGTCGCCACGAACTTGAACTGAGTCGGCATTCCGGGAACTGCATCCATCTTCACCCGGAAGTGAGGAAGGAATACACTGTGCAAAACGTCTTTCGCTCTGATCTTCAGCAGGACTTCCTTATTAACAGGAATGTGCAACTCCAAAGATTTGAAATCGTCGTAGGTGTTTTTATCCTTTCCGAGGTCAAGTCCGAACTCGTTGATGGCATCAATCAGTTTGTAGTTATACGCTCCAAGCTGATTGTCTTTACCAGGATAGCGCGCTGTCCAGGCGAATTGCTGCGCGATGATTTCCACTACCTCAGCATCCTTTGAAGCAGGGCTGGTGATGTCGTTCCACGCATTCAGACCAGTGATGATTAGAATGGTAAGTACAATCGCGGGAACAATCGTCCAGGTCAATTCCAGGTAATGGTTATCAGGATAAAACTTAGCTTTCCTGCCAGGGCGGTATTGATACTTGTAAAGGAATATAAACATCACGATACTGATAATCGTAAAGGCGATCACAGTAACTGCCATGGTAATCCAGAACAAACTGTCTGTTCGTACTCCGTGCTCAGATGCGATGGGCAACTGATATCTGTCGAAGTTAGCGTAGGAATAGTAGAAGAAACCTACAAGGCTAAGCACCATGAAAACAACAAAAAGCATGGCATGAATACCGTTTCCACTCTCTACCCTGGCATCCGCTTTCGTTCCTTTCGCGATACTCATGAGGTTGCCTACTCTGAAGATCAGATAGAGGATCCCCAGGATGAGGGCAACACTTAGGATAATTATCAAACTCGTCATAGCGTTATCTCAGAGATTAAATATGGTGATTCAAACTTTCTTGCAGCATGGGATGATTCTTTCCGAACAAAGGCAGCTTCGGAAGGCCTGAAAGAACCACCAGCAGCAACACAGCCGCGTAGATCAATGCGATACCAATCTCCATGAAGCCAATACCACCGGCATTCTGCATGACGCCGGGCGTAACCATATTGTAAAAATCAAACCAGTGTCCAACGATGATGATAGGACAAACTACTTTCAACATAGACATCTGACGCTTCGAATCCCGTGTCATAAAAAGGAGGAATGGAAGCACAAAATTCAAAATCAGGTTCAGATAGAAGATCCAGCTATAAGGACTTGTTTCAAGTCTTTCGATAAAGTAAACAGTTTCTTCAGGAATGTTGGCATACCAGATCAGGAGATATTGACCAAACCAGATGTAAGTCCAGAAGATCGAAAAGGCAAAGCAGAATTTACCAAGGTCGTGAAGGTGGTTCGCGTTGACGATCTTCAGATAGCCAGCATCCTTAAGATAAGCAACTACAAGGGTGATTGCTGCCAGCCCTGCTACCCACCAGCTTGCAAATACATACCATCCGAACATCGTAGAGAACCAATGAGTATCGATACTCATTACCCAATCCCACGCACAGACAGAAGAACTGACGGCGAAGAATACGAGGAACCACGCTGAGGTACTACGGTTCTTGAACCAATATGACGTACCACCATGGATATCCTCTTCGTGCATGTTCTTGCGGATCACCGTGAAAAACCAGAACCACATTCCGAAGAAGATGATCAGGCGGGCAAGGAAGAATAGTGGAAATCCCGACGTACCGTCAAGAGGCCAGTAAAAATAAGGAGCCTTTCCAGCGAGGATCTGATCGTACTCAGGGCCCTCAGCGTAAAGCGAAGAATGAGTCCAGTGGAAAACATCACCCTTCACAAAGAAAAACAATACGAGAGTGATGATACCTGCAACAGGAATCCAGTTACCAAACGCCATGGCTACACGCTTAACACCGACGGACCATCCCGCCATTGCTGCGTATTGAATTGCCACGAAGAAAAGGCCGATGATTCCAAACCCCAGGAAATAAATATTGTTCATCCACAGGGTCGTCTTTAATTTCTTAAGCCATGGACTTGAGCCATGATGGCCATCGTCCTCAGCTTGCACGGCATCGTGCTGACCCGGCTGAGTGCTTGCCAGAAGTTCCTGTTTGCCAAGTGAACCGTGAGCATCGCCATGGTGGCCGCCTCCGTCATTCATGGCAAAAATCAAACCCACCACGAACAGAATCACGCCCACGCCCAGCAGCACGAAGAGCTTCTTCTTCGTCTCCGGTCTGAACACGTATGATTCCTCCGTCACTTCTACTTGATGATGATGAGCCATTGTCTTGTCGTTATCCTGTAGGTTATTCTATTTTTTATTTCTGTAATTCTTTCACATACCGCGCAATCTTCCAGCGCTCCTCCACCGTGACCTGAGAACCATGTGGTTTCATCAGTCCTTTTCCGTAGGTGATCACGTGGAAAATATGTCCTTCCGAAATGTTTTTCAGTGCATCTGCCTTGTAGTTAGGCACACCTGCATAAGCTTTCTTTTCCTTTCCGTCAACAGTTACACCTGTAGCTACTTTGCCATCGCCAGCTCCTTTCGGGCCGTGGCAGTGCTCGCAGTAAGTATCATAGAGAACCTTACCCTCAGCGAGGATGGCTGGATTGCCATCAAGTGGATTAACCAACCTATTAGATAAGCGCAGGCCTGTCGAATCATCCGGCAGGCTGTAGGGAAGCCAGCCCTGGGGATTTCTGCTCACCGTGTTGGGTGCAGGCAGTCTCATATTCATGCCATGAGGATTCAACACGTTGGAGTTGAAATATTCAGCATGCCCCTCATCCTTACCCTTCATCTTCGGATATTCAATTGAAGTCACCCAACGCCCCGCATCCCAGTCATTGATCTGCGTGTAAGGTTCATAAGCAACTGAATGGTACATATTCGGCGCATACTCTCTGCCGGGATTATTTCCCTCCGCTCCACAAGAAGCCAGCAAAGTCGCCGCAGATAAACCGATAAACAAACTCTTGATATATCGCATAGTTTCTGTTCTCAATTATTCAAAGGATTTTTCATTGACTTCCGAAGCGCCGGCATCCTTCAGCAAAGAAGTAAGATCAGCTTTCGAAAACCGCGCGTTCTCTGCAAGGTCAATCGCCATCACATGTTTGTCATCCGTGCTGCGCACATCAAACTGGCGTGGCCAGCGGTACGGCTTCAGATCACTTATCAGCATGAATGTTCCTACCATACCAAGAGCGGCAAGAAGGACAGTTAACTCAAAAGTAACAGGAATGAATGATGCGAGAGAAACGTAGTTCTTACCACCAATGATCATTGGCCAGTCGTATCCGAGCATCCAGATCTGCATGGTCAGCGCAAGCGCCGTTCCAGTCATCCCGAACATAAAGGCTGCGATTGGAAGACGGCTGCGCTTATATCCCAGGGCTTCTTCCAGACCGTGAACCGGGAATGGCGAGAACACTTCGTGGATCTTAACTCCACCGCCACGAACCTTACGCACAGCACTCATCACCAATTCCTCGTTGTCAAACACTCCTACGACAAAATTCTTATTCACTTCCATGATATCTGATCTTTCAGTGTTTCAGGGTTTCAAATCTTAATGAGTTCTATCAATTTCCTTAGGCGTTCCTTCATTGTGGAAGCCACCTTCCGAATCGGAACGCACAATGCTTTTCACCTCTGCCATGTTGATTACAGGGAAGAATTTCGCGAAGAGCAGGAACGCTGTGAAGAATACACCGAATGTGAAAATGTATTCCCCGATGTCGTACATCGTCGGGTGGAACATTGTCCAGCTGGACGGAATGTAGTCGCGGTGCAGTGAAGTAACGATGATCACGAAACGCTCGAACCACATGCCAATGTTCACGATGATTGACAGAACGAATGTCGCCTCTATGCTGGTGCGGATCTTTTTGATCCAGAACAGCTGAGGAGAGATTACGTTACAAGTCATCATTGACCAGTAGGCCCATGCGTACGGACCTTGCACACGGTTATAGAAAGCATAGCCTTCATACTCAACGCGTGAGTACCATGAGATGAAAAGTTCAGTGATGTATGCAATCCCTACGATCGAACCAGTCACGATAATGATGATGTTCATGAGTTCGATGTGATAGATCGTAATGTAGTCCTCCAGTTTGAAAACGACCCTGGTGATCAGGAGCAGTGTCAGTACCATCGCGAATCCTGAGAAGATCGCACCCGCCACGAAGTATGGAGGGAAGATCGTGGTGTGCCATCCCGGGATCACCGAAGTTGCAAAGTCCATCGATACGATCGTGTGAACGGAAAGAACGAGAGGCGTCGACAAGCCAGCAAGAATCAGGGCCACAGATTCATACCTCATCCAAGTCTTCGCTCCACCCTGCCATCCAAAACTCAACGCATTGTATACAGTAGCGCGAATCTTATTCCCTTGTACCAGCGCGCGGTCGCGGATTGTTGCAAAGTCAGGGATAAGACCAATGTACCAGAATACTAGCGACACTGTAAAGTATGTCGAGATCGCGAACACGTCCCAGAGGAGTGGCGAGTTAAAGTTTACCCAGAGAGATCCGAAAGTATTCGGAAGCGGAAGCGCCCAATAGAATCCCAACCAGAGACGTCCCATGTGAAGACCTGGGAATGACGCCGCACAAATAACGGCGAAGATCGTCATCGCTTCAGCAGCGCGGTTAATAGACATCCGCCATTTCTGACGGAACAAGAGAAGGATTGCAGAGATCAGCGTTCCCGCGTGACCAATGCCGACCCACCATACGAAGTTGGTGATATCCCACGCCCAGCCAACTGTTTTATTAAGACCCCACACGCCGACACCATGCCACAACAGCATGACCACGCAATAGAGTCCATATGCCAGTAGTAAGAGGGAAACAGCCATCGCCATCCACCACAAAGAGGTGGGTTTTCCTTCGACCTGACGGCTAATGTCGTGCGAAACATCCTTTACCGTTTTGCCACCGGTAATCAGGGGATCACGAACTGCTGACGTTACCTGCATTGCTTCCTAAATGTTATTTCGTTGTCGTTATTCCTTTTGTTATGCTTTCCCGTTGTCTTTGTTTCTCACCTTTGCCAGGTAGAAAATGTTCGGACGAACGTTGATCTCTTCCAATACGCTGTAAGCGCGTGGGTTGTCGGCCTGCTTGTCGTTGATATGTTTCCTGTTCGCATCAAGCGGACGGATCTTCAACAACTTAGATACTTTGCTCTCAGGATTGTTAAGATCACCAAATACGATCGCACCAGTTGAACATGATGCCTGGCATGCAGTAACAACTTCACCATCCTTAAGCGGTCTTCTTTCCTTCTTCGCGTTGAGCTTTCCAGCCTGAATTCTCTGCACGCAGAAAGAACATTTCTCCATGACACCGCGTGAGCGAACAGTCACGTCAGGGTTCAATACCATCTTGCCGAGGTCAGTATTCATCTGCGGATTGACAGAAGCGAACTGTTCGTTGTCGTGATATTTAAACCAGTTGAAACGTCTTACTTTATATGGACAGTTGTTCGCGCAGTAACGTGTTCCGATACAGCGGTTATAAGTCATTTGGTTGAGACCTTCAGTGCTATGAGTAGTCGCTGCAACAGGACATACCGTCTCGCAAGGCGCGTTGTTACAATGTTGACAAAGCATCGGCTGGAACACTACTTCCGGATTTTCGGAAGCTACCTCGATACCTGCCCAATCATCGACACTTGCATCACTGCTGTAATAACGGTCGATGCGCAACCAGTGCATTTCGCGACGGTTGATCACCTCATCACGTCCTACAAGCGCCACGTTGTTTTCAACATTACATGCTACCACGCATGCAGCACAACCTGTACAAGTGTTCAGGTCGATGGCCATTCCCCAGTGATGCTGGTTGTAGTCATGACCCTTCCAGATATTAAGCTTTTCAGGCTCTACTGAATGAATGTCTTTTTCATTCTCATTCTTTCTGACGTCAGACCAGGTGTGAATCCGTGGACTGTATTTCTCCTTGGCAAAGGTGCCATCGTTGAAATTGGAAAGCGTTGTTTCCTGAACCACGGTCTGACGCCCCATGTATGTATTGTGCGTCTGCGTCTGAGCAAGCTGAAATTTCTCAGCTGTGATTTCAAATTTCGCTGCGGGACCAGAGTAACTGATAGAACCGTTTACCAATGCCAGAAGCGGGTACGCGTTCTTTCCTATTCCGTCAGCAACCTTCCCGGCTTTCGTCCTTCCATAACCCAACGGTACGCCTATTGTACCAGGAGTTTGTCCAGGCTGAACCATTACCGGCAAGCTCATCTCTTTGCCGTTCACCGTAAATGAAGCATACTTCGTGAAGCTTTCGTCAAAAGAAATATTGCTTGCATCCTTAGGCGCAACAGTCACATAGTGATCCCAGACAACTTTGGTGATAGGATCAGGAAGTTCCTGCAACAATGGGTTATTTGCCTGAGATCCATTTCCGATGTTTCCGCTTTCATAAACAACCACTTCCCACTGGGCAGGTTTAACAGCGGCTACTGCAGCTGCAGCAGCAGATACATCACCGGAGAAAGATACTGCGCTTTCTGTAGCAGGTCTTTCGTACACACCATCGTAGAGACATTTGTCCCAGAACGCCTGATACGTAAGTCCACTGGCACCTCCACCAAACCATGTGCTCCAGTTGTCTTTCACAAACTGGAAATAGTCAGGCTCTTCCACACCAGCCCATTTCAAAAGGCTTTCCTGTGCAGAACGGGTATTGAATATCGGAGTAATTGCAGGCTGCGCGAGACTGAAGAAACCTCTCTTAGGCTCAGCATCGTTCCACGACTCCAGATAGTGATGATCAGGAGCCATAAACTGTGTAAGTGAACCTGTTTCGTCCGCCTTATAATTTGTTGATACTGATAATGTGACTTTGCTAACCGCAGCGGCGAGTTTCTCTCCAAGAGGATGATCATATGCAGGGTTACAGTTGAAGAAAATCACTGCTCCTACACGACCAGCATCTACATCGTTGATGAAGCTGATCATCGCCTCATCGTCACCCTGTTTGTAATTTACGGGCGTTCCCGGGAGGATGGTAGATCCATAGCTTCCGAGGATATCATTGATACCGTTTACGATTGTCTGAACGTTGCGGTCATTAGATCCGGCAACTACAAGCGCATTACCACGTGCAGCCCAGAGATCGCTTGCAGCTTTTTCCAGGTTTTTGAATGTGCCGCCACCACTAACTGAGGATCTGCCAGCCTTAGCCGCAAGCAGATTGTACAACGTTACGACTACTGAGCCTTCCTGGGAAGGTTTGATTTGAGTTCTGTAGTCTGCGTTTGCACCAGTGAGAGAAAGAATTGACTCAAACTGGTAGTGCCGCGACATATCTTTTTTATCCTCGCCGATCTCACGGGTCTTACCGTATTGTACGGTTGACTCGATCGGTGCTATCCAGCTA
>JAEYXN010000095.1 GCA_023431285.1 Bacteroidota bacterium | reverse complement strand
CAAGAGACCATATAAACATTTTATCAGCGCTGGAATTTCTTCGAACGGTAAGGGTATGGGAAAGCCAGGGTACTATCTTCAGCTTGAGCCCGGCAACAAGAGTTTCCTGTGCGCGGGTTTGTTTGCGCCTGCTGCGGATATTCTTGCAAAGGTGCGTCAGGAAATAGACTACAACGGCGAACTCCTCGAAAATGTAATTGGAGATAAGACGTTCCGGAAAAACTTCAAACAATTCTGGGACGATGACAAATTAAAAACTGCGCCGAAAGGTTATCCAAAAGATCACCCTTACATCGAATGGATAAAGTTGAAGAGCTTTGTCGCTATACATCGCATCAACGATGAAGATATCTATAAGAAGAAGTTTATGATAAAGCTGGTAGACGTGATCCGGTCAGGAAAACCTCTGAATGATTTTCTGACTAATGCCATAGATTGATAAGTTACCACTCGAAGTATTCGTCTTCCTGAAGTTCGATCTCTTTTTTCTTTTCAGTTTCTTTCTTTTTGAATGCGTCCTTCAATTCCTTCACCTCGCGCTTCAGATCGGACGAGATCTTATTTCTGACAGCTTCGGTATCGTACATTATTTTATAATCATCTGTTGTTCCGACGATTTTGAGAAATAACCTCGTCTGTCCTTCACTGTCGATATCCACGGCCTTCGTTAATTCGGCATCTCTCCCAGTGCCGCGGCCTCTTAACGGAGTGATGATCCGGTAATTGATCCGTTGATCGAAGGTGTGTGTTCCACTCACTCGCAGACTGGTGGCATTGCTGTTGATCAGCATCTGCGGAATGTATACTGTTTTATTTTCAATATGAATATCATTCTTAATATCTGAGAAGCGGAGATTACTAAGGCTCTCATCGTCGAGATACTTGTTCAACTTCTTGAGTGGTTCAAAGTTGTTCAGTTCACCGTTCTTGATGATTGCGCCTATATCAGCCGTTAGTGTCTCCGGGTAGAGCCGCAGGTTTTCATTCAACGAAAGTTCGAATTGCACGTCCGCCGAAACGTCTCCACGCAGATGCTTGTCGAGGATGAATGTCTGGTCGAAGTTTTCGAAAACATAAAAAATGCTATCAGCTTTGAGTCGGCTTAGCTTGCTGGTGCAAACAACATCAATCGCCTTCCGGTTAGTTGCGTCAACAATTCCTGAGAGAGACAAATCTCCTCCCATTGTTTGTAGTTTGAGGTTCCGGGAAACAGCAACTTTGTTTTTTACCAATAAATCGCCGCGGATAGAAGCTCCTCTAAATCGTTTATACTTCAACCGCTCGACATCACAGTTAAAATTCAGGTAGACTTTATCCGATATTCCGAAATCGTATTTGTCGTTTGACGAAGTTTCTGAAGTATATGCAAAAGTGAACAATTCATCGACATCCAGATAACGCGATTTCAGGTCTGCCTCGATGCCCACGGGTTGATTATCGAAAAGCATGAAGGTGATGATGTTCTTGAAAAAACCATTAAGTAAATAATCTGATTTACCAAGTTTCCCGCTCACGTTGCTCAGCGCAAGATCGTTATTACTAAACTGAAGGTTACCTGTAAGATTTTCAACGGGAACTTTCTTCTCACCATACTTAAACGAAATTTTTTCAAGGTCGATGGTACCACTGGTGGATACCTGTTTAGCAGTGCTTCTATTTTTCAAGAGAGATATTCGACCTTTCATGGCGATATCTGCGGTGAGAGAACCTGATACATCAACGAGACCTTTTACCGGATAGAACCCTAGTACAGACTGGGCATTAAGCTTCCCTTTAAATTTGGCAATAACATCCGGATTATTGAAGTCAACGAGAGTAAGGCTGCCTGAGAACGACTCTCCGTTGAGCCGACCGCGCACATCTTCAAGTTTCAGTCTTCCGAGAGAAGGCTCAGTTACATCTTTACAGCTAAATGATCCTTTCAGGTTTGCGTTTGTGATTCTCGTCTTGTAATCGGGGTGGAAAATTGTGGCATCGGCAAAACCAAAGTCGATTGCAAGCGCAGGGTTGGAACGCGTTTCGATCTCGCCTTTGAGATTGGCTTTGAAATAAACGTTTCCTTCACTTCGATACTTCCGCATGTTCTCACTGACAGTCTCCGGCAGCAGTGAGAGGATTGTTTGAATGTCTGTGTCCTTTCCATCCACATTGAGATCTATGATGCTTTTGTCCTTCCATTCATAATGTCCCGCCACATTAAATGACGTTTTCGATATTGACAACAGCGAAGGATGGATGTCAAGTTTCTTCCGATTGTCATCATACAGAATAGCGGTTTCTATATCAAAGGATTTACCATTAAGAAACGAGCTTCCCCGGATGTTTATTTTTTCTGAAAAGATATCGCCCTTTGCCTCGATTGTATATTGGTCGTTAGAGGTTCTTACTGACGCATTAAGTTTTTCGCTTGTGAAAGCGAGATCCTGCCGCATTCGGAAGTCGATGTATTGAAAACGGGTCGTTCGTAAATCGATGTCACGAAGTTCCAGAGAAACGGAGCTCTGATTGTTTGAGGGTTCTTCGCTTTTTAGGATCCGGTAGTTTGTAACACCGTCTTCATCCACTTTGAAGTTCGCCTCTCCATCGGTTACATAGACACCTTTGATATTGTATTCGCCCTTGTAGACTTCGTATGGGTGCAACGTAAAGGATAGCTGTTTTGCGGTTAAGAGTGGATAATTTCCGGGGTGACTATCCTCAACATAAACGTCGTTCAGCACGATTGACAGTCTGGGGAAGTGTCGGAGAATTGAGACGTCCAATTCACCGACTTTAACAGGGGTATTCAGGTGTTTATTTGCTTCGGCGATGAATTGACGGATGATCCGATCCTTGAACAGCAGAACTGATCCGATGAGTGATATCAGCACCACGGCGACGGCCAGTCCCAGGTAAATGAAAAATCGTCGGTACTTATTCAAGGTTAAAAAATGATTACTCAAAAATACAGCCTCTTGACCATCAGATAACTGTATAACGAGAAGAAAAGCTCTTTATTCCGAAAAAGGGATTAAAACCTGATGCCTGTTTCGTTACGATGGCGTTTGCTCACGACAACTGCGGAAAAATAGGCAAAACAAGACTGGAAGGGATCTTAAGCATTGATATTGACTTTCGGGGCCGGTCGAATGGGAGTGTTGGCCGGAATTCGATCCGCTAATCCCTCCGCGAGCTCTTTTCATAATATTCTTCCTCGCCTGAGCATCGATCATTCTGAAAATGAAAGCGAGAAGGTGTGGTTTTATCAATTTCTAACGTCAGCGTGATCCTCTGCGAATTCTTCCAGGAATCGAATAACATCCTGGTGCGACTTGATATAGTATCTTGCCAGGGAATGCCCAGGGCCTACCTTTATAGTGACGGCTTTCTCTGATAATGCGCGGAACATGTCTTCGTCGGTTTTGTCGTCACCCATCGCCATGACAAAATCGAAAGGCTGGTCACTCATGACCTTCTTTGCTGCTGCGCCTTTATCTATTCCGGTCACTCTCACTTCAATGACCTTATTTCCGTCAATCACCTGCAGTTGCACATTTCTGACCAAATGAAAAAGATTGTCGAGTAACTCGCGCGAACGGAGGAATCCAAGTTCAACATCTACTTTTCGATAATGCCACGCAAGTGTATGGTTCTTCTCCTCTATGAACGAGCCAGAACATCTTTTGCTAAACATCTCCAGAGTGGGACGGACCAGCTGTTTCCAGGACTGGTCAACATTCTCAACAACCTCCCACGAATCATTGGGTCGCCTTATAGAGGCACCGTGCTCGGCGATAAGATAGATAGGAAGAGTGCCAAACCATTGTTCCAGAGTTTTCGCGTCGCGCCCGCTTATAATGGCGACATCGGTTTCAGGTAATGCGGCAAGTTGCTTCAGGATGCTATGAAGCTTCACATCGGGGATTGCGTCTTTCGGATTCCTGGCAAACCCCACGAGCGTGCCATCGTAATCCAATAACAGTAGTCGATGATTTCCCTCTCTGTATTTCGAAATGATTTCAGTTCGATTTTCTTTCGTTAGATATTTCTTCTCCTCGTTGCTTTGACGTTGTTTGATATCTCCCAGCTGAGAGAGAAAGTCATTCACCCAATCAAGCACAGTATATGTCTGCAAACGAGTCTGCATCATTTCAATTTTTTGGGTCCTTTCCTCATCCGGCATTGTAAGGGCGATCTGGATTGCGCCTGCAACCTCAATTTCGTCAAGAGGATTCACCAGTACTGCTTCGCTAAGCTCGGAGGCGGCCCCTGCGAGCTCACTTAGAATAAGAACTCCCTGCTTTTCGGAACAACTTGCGATGTACTCTTTTGCCACAAGGTTCATTCCATCACGAAGGGGCGTTATCAAAGCGACGTCGGCGGCGCGATATAGAGCCGATAGCTCCTGAAACGCAAGGTGATTATATCTGTAGATAATCGGCTGCCATGAGAGGCTGGAGTATTTGCCATTAATTCGTCCGACCTGTTCTTCTATTAGCTTCCTACGTTCGTTGTATTTGGAAATGATCTGCCTTGAAGGGACAACGACTAGTATAAATACAACTTTCTCATGCCAATCCGGATGTTCACGCAAGAACCTTTCGAATCCGGATAGCCTATGCGTTACACCTTTGGTATAATCTAGCCGGTCAACAGAGAAAATAATCTTTTTATCCGGGAAGTTGCTTACAATAGTATTCTTCTGTTCGGTGACTTCTGGTAACTGCGACGTTTCATTGAATAAATTATAGTCAACACCAAGAGGAAACAGCTCAGCTTTTACAAGCCTGCCTTCATGAGGGATGACACGATATTGGTGATCGAGGCCGACCACCATTCGAACTGTCTTTAAGAAATGCTGGACGTACTCATGAGTATGAAAGCCGATAAGGTCTGCGCCAAGCAATCCCCGAATGATCTTCTCCTTCCAAGGACGATGGAGAAGCCTGAACACTTCAAAAGACGGAAACGGAATGTGAAGGAAGAACCCGATTCTAGCATCCGGAAATTTTTCACGGATCAATTCCGGCAGTAGAAACAGCTGATAGTCGTGAATCCAAATCGTATCGCCGGGTTGAATAATTGTCTCAAGGGTTTCTGCAAATTGCTTGTTAACCGCCTCGTACATTTCGAAATACTCCTGCTCATACACTACATAGGAAGGAAAGTAATGGAAGAGAGGCCAAAGGGTTGCGTTACAGAACCCATTGTAATATTTATTGTAGACTTTCGAGTCAATAAAGATTGGATGCACCGAGAACGATTCGCGCAGCTGATTTTTCTTCACGAAATTTTCCCAGCGACTTTGTGGGAAATCCGCGCTTCCCATCCACAACTTCTCCGAGAAAGCGTCACGGTTGGATTCTTCCTCGAAAAAACTTTTGAGGGCGCTAACGAGGCCTCCGTCACTTTGCTTCAAAGTCCCCTTGCCGCCTTTTTCAGCGAGCTGGAAAGGGAGGCGGTTAGAAACAAGAATTAAGCGATTACCAGAACGTTCTTCCATCAGCAAAACTTTTCATTTACAAGGGCGCAGATGCCTTCAGACTTAAAAAAATGGCAAAAAATGGTGCCAGAACCGGGGGACGGGCTCAATAACAAAAAAAAATTCCCCCTGCGCAACACTTTTTTTGCTCAATAAGATTTCTCTTATACATTTGCAGTCCCAAAACAGAGGAGTTTGGCTCATCTGTTACAGGAAAGAATAAAATTGGGAGTTTAGCTCAGCTGCTTCAGAGCATCCCGCGCAGACGCGGGAGGGCCGGACTGACGAGACGAAGAGAAAAGATAATGGGAGTTTAGCTCAGCTGGTTCAGAGCATCCCGCGCAGACGCGGGAGGGCCGGATCGACGAGACGAAGAGAAAAGATAATGGGAGTTTAGCTCAGCTGGTTCAGAGCATCTGCCTTACAAGCAGAGGGTCGGGGGTTCGAATCCCTCAACTCCCACAAAAGCGGCCCGTAAGGGCCGTTTTCGTTGTATGTTATTCCACATGTACATTTTATACTCAGCTTCGCTGGACCAATTTTACATTGGTCACACTTCAGTCAAACTCGAAGAACGCCTTCAAAAGCATTTGAGAAATCACAAAGGATTTACCG
>JAEYXN010000071.1 GCA_023431285.1 Bacteroidota bacterium | reverse complement strand
GAATTCTGCTGCTCACAGCGCTTGGTAACGCCGAGAACATTGTTCAGGGACTGGAATCGGAAGCCGATGATTACCTGGTAAAACCGTTCAAATTTGTCGAACTCCTCGCGCGCATTAAATCCATTCTCCGCCGCGCAGAGTCAACACAGCAACAATCTCAAAACGCGGAGGAAATCTACCAAGTCGCCGATCTCGAAGTGAATGACTACCGCAAAACCGTAAAGCGCGATGGTCAGCTGATCCCCGTCACCTCTACCGAATACCGGTTGTTGTTATTGATGATCAGAAATCCAGGCAGGGTCTACTCACGACATGAAATCCTTGAGCAGGTGTGGGATGTAAACTTCAACATTAACACCAATGTGGTCGATGTCTATGTAAACTACCTGAGAAAAAAGATCGACCGTGATAAACCTGTGAAGCTCATCCATACAGTCATCGGAATGGGATACGTACTAAAGGTGGCAGGATGAAGACACAAACGAAAATTGCCCTTGTATTTTTCACGTTCTCCATCTCCATCATTCTGTTTCTGAGTGGAAGCATTTATTATTTCACCACGCAGTATTCTTTCGATGATTTTTACAAGAGACTCGAGATCCGCGCAATTGTAAACGCGCGCATGCTCGTGGACAGCACGGAGCATTCCTCGATCCTTAAAGAAGTACGCGAGATTCACCTTGCCCCACTCGCGAATGAGCGCGAATATGTCATGGAGTTTACCCCTGATCTTGTAAAAAAAGGTGCCGCTGCTATCCCGGGGTTACCGCAGTCGTTCTTTATCGGGATAGCGCGAGACGGTGAGGCTACACACAGAATCGGAAGTACTTTTTATACTGGCTTGCGGCATAAAGGACAGGACAAGGAATATGTGGTCGTGGTTTCAGCCGATAGCTACTATAACGATCACCACCTTATCTATCTGCGCAACATCTTCCTGATCGGAATTCTCGTCGCGACGATTCTTACGCTCGTGATCTCGTTGATATTCTCGAAAATGGTTTTTAACCCCGTAAAAGAAATCACCCGAAAGGTAAAAGACATCGGTTCCCAGAATCTAAGTGTGCGGCTTCCTTACATTGGATCGAATGACGAGATTGCCGAGCTGGCCAATACATTCAACGGAATGATAGACCGCCTGCAAACAACATTTGCCACGCAACAGAACTTCATCAACAACGCGTCTCATGAACTCAATACGCCTCTTACAGCCATCATTGGTCAGGCAGAAGTCGCGTTGTCGAAGGAAAGAAGCGCCGCTGAATACATCCAATGTCTACAGATCATCCTTCGGAAAGCGGAGCGTCTTGAGCAGATCACACGGTCTCTGCTAAACCTCGCGCAAACAGGCTTCGATGGCAAGGGCCTGAAAACGGAACGCATCCGCGCAGACCAGCTTGCCTGGGATGTAAAGAACACCATCGACATCATGTATCCAGGCAATAAAGTTCAATTGAATCTCAGTGAATTACCAGAGAACTCAGAAGAGCTGAAGATCCGCGGAAATGGAAAGTTGCTGCACACATGCCTCAGCAATATTGTTTCGAACGCATGCAAGTATTCGAACAATGACATCGTGATCATTACGGTCCGAAGCGCCGGCACCCGTGTATGGATCGTGGTGAAAGATTATGGCATCGGGATTCCACAGAATGAGCTACAGCATATCTATGATCCGTTTTTCCGTTGTTCGAATGCCAAGAATTTCGATGGCTATGGAATCGGACTTGCACTTACCCGCAGTATCATCCGTCTGCACAACGGCGACATCAATATTTTTTCAGGTGTGGATGCGGGTACAACAGTAGAGATATCCTTCCCTATTGACGTGGCGCCGAAACAGGAAGAATCGTCCCCTGCAGCTATTGAAGAACAAACGAAATAGATAATCAGCTTCTGAATCAGCCGGACTTCCGGACGTAGATAGACTTTAAAGCCATTGCTCCGAAGCCATCCACTTTGCAATCGATGTTATGATCTCCTGAAGTAAGTTTGATATTCTTCACCTTTGTTCCGGCCTTGATAGGTTTTGGAGCACCTTTCACTGGCAGGTCTTTGATCAACACCACGGTGTCGCCATCGTGAAGTACGTTGCCGTTCGCGTCTTTGACAGACAGATCATCCGTAGCGTCCGCAGCCTCCACCGCCTCCGTTGTTTCTTCCGGGTTCCATTCGTGACCACATTCGGGGCACATCATGGAAGTTCCCGTCGGATAGCCATACGGTGATTGACATTTCGGACATTGGGTTGTTTCAGACATTGCGGATGACTTTATTATCGCAAAGATAAAAAATCCCCGGTTGAAGGAGCCGGAGTTTTTACAAACGCACCCCAGGAGTCTTTTCTCAACGTTGGATGTGACTGGATCGGGAGACCCAGGAAGAATTTGTTATGTTTCCGCGTCAGTTGATAAAGTCCTCCATTTCCCGGGCAAATAGCGAGATAAGCCCTCTCATTGCCCACTCATTGTCTTGTACGACCTCACTCATCCCCCTGTGGGGACATGAGGGATCAGACATGAACAATCATGAACAATCATGAATAAAACGTCCTTTTCCGACGCCCTGTAACCGTGTCTGTATCAAGTGGGGTTATATTGGATGCACACGAACCCAATTTCTGTTATGGCCCGAATGAATTCTTCTTTGTTACCGATCACTGGCCGTCTTGGAGACCTCAGCTTGTATCGCATCAAGGGGAGTGACGAAATCTTTGTCAGAAGAAAAGGAGGCGTAAGCAAGAAAAGGATTCGCACCGACCCCGCATATGATATGACGCGCAGGCAAAATTCCGAGTTCACTGGAAGGGCCTTGTGTTTCAAAACTATCCGACTCTGCTTCCCCCAGCTGCGAACGCTCGTGGACCGGCTCTCGGCAGGCCGTTTTAGCAAACTCACAAAGCTCATCCAGGAGCTCGATGACAAGAGTGAACTCGGTAAGAGAAACATTTACCTGTCAAGACACTCGCAGTGGCTGGAGGGTTTTAATTTTAACACGAGATTCCCTTTCGAGTCTATTATTACAGCACCAATTCATTTTCAGATTGATCGCAATCAGAGAAATGCAAACGTGATCATCCCCGAATTGATCCATGGAATCAACTTCTTTCAATCAGAACAACATTCGCATTATCGTTTCATCATAGTACTCTCTTTCGTTCCCGACATTTGCTGGACGAGAGAGCGCTATCGACAAATAGCTAGTAAGGCAGACATGACGTCCACAGCGGTCTATGAATCCGAATGGTTCGGAGTTAAGTCGGGCTCCCGTGAATTTGGGATATCCCTGGCGCTGCAAAGTCTTCCATTGGAAGAAGATCATGCGTTGGTACTCGCGGTTGGCATTCAGTTCGGCGCAGCACAAGGTGGAGATCTGATCCGTCCGGTGAAGTATGGCAACGCGAAAGTGATCGGCGCACGATAATTTAAAATGGCTGGTTCAAGTCTTAAGCGTTGGTGCGTGCGCGGAGAGACTTGGACCTATGATGCCGTAAGTCTTCAGACTTGCATGTGGAAGCGGGATGGCATGCGCGAGCGCTGTGTGAAGAACTCGCGGACGGATCTTCTCTATGAGGAGAGCACGTGGCTCATCGTAGTAGATTCTTCCGCGAGGCCTCGCGACACGGCACAGGCTTACGCACTGCCTCCCCAATGTTCTGAATGACGGACTCTAAGGAAGGGAGAAGAGCAGTGGTTGAGGGTGAGCATGCGCGAGTGCTGTGTCGCGAGAACTCGCGGACGGATTTTCTTTTTTAGGAGAGCACGTGGCTCATCGCAGTAGATTCTTCCGCGAGGCCTCGCGACACGGCACAGGCTCACGCACTGCCTCCCCAATGTTCTGAATGATGGGCGCATAGGGAAATGCCCAATTCTCTGAATGACGGTCATAAGAGCAGAGTACCCACTAGTAGGGATTACCTGCAGACACTTTCTTTCAGAGTCGCTCTTCCATCACCCCCCGGGACGCGGTATATATTTTCAATAAAGAGATTCAATGTGCCTGATGATTGAACCGTATTGATGCGTGAGTGAATTTTTTTTAGATTTTTTTTAAGAAGCTACCAATACAAAATCAGGTGTTATGAAGAACAGAAAGGTAAGTCATCTCAACCGATTGAATTTTTCAGAATAGAAGTTATGATTGCATCGGCATGTGATGAACATATACAATAATCCTTTCACAAAGTCTGCTCTGAACATCGATCACAACATTACGTGTGTTTGATCTTTTTATGAAATCATATACTTTAGAATCACAGACGCCCCTGTGAACAGTTTAAAGTAATTGGTTGCCCACTAGTCGTACCGTTTCAAATTCCATTGTGGTACTCTGACTTTATCATAGTCATGAGTTGAAATAGTTTCCGTTGGTCGATCAGCTACAGCTGTTTCCACCCTAACATTTATTTTTTATGGCAAGTGTCTCATGTTAAAAATGAGACACGCGAGGGACACGTTTGCTTATGAATTATAAGTACTCATCGATCATCAAAGCGGGGAATGTATTGACGGACTTTCTCCTGATGAATGCTGCGTTCTACCTGTCTCTCCTCGCAGTCCATCCGGAGTACTGGCGTGAAACCCCGATCAACCAAGAGATCAACTTCATCGTCTTCAACCTGTTGATGTTCTACTGCGCATCAGTGGAAGGGTTGTACAACAACATCCTTACACGTGACGCCCCTGATACCATCAAGGCAACAGTAACGAGTCTGGCAATCTTCGCGGTATGCGTCGTAGTCCTAATGTACGCGTTGCCGCAGCTGGGACTCACCTATAAACTTGTACTCTACTTCATTCCTTCCTTCTCATTTCTGGTTCTTCTGTTTAAGACAGCTTTTCTTCTCTTGCGTAAGTCACGGAGAAAGTTCTGGATGGATTTTAAGAAGATCGCATTGGTAGGTTCCGGTCCGGCAGCCATGGAACTCTATAGATACATCGAAGACAATCCTCAAATCGGATATCGCATCGTCGGAATTTTTGACGACAGCTTTCACCTGAAAGACAGGAAGAACCCGTTGATCATTGGAAAGATCGCAAACTGCTTCAGCTACGTAAAAGTCCATGGCATTAATGAAATCTACTGCGCGCTTCCGCCACAAGAGGTCAAACTGATCAGACGGCTGATTGAGGAAGCAGACCGTCAGATGATACGGATGAGACTTGTCCCTGATATGACCAGTGTGTTTGATAAAAAGGTTAAGGTTGAGGTTTACGGTCATATGCCAATCATGACACTGAGAGACGAGCCATTGGAGAATGTCATGAATGAATACATTAAACGCGGCTTCGACATCCTGTTCTCATTGACGGCAATCATCCTGGTATTAAGCTGGCTTACGCCGATTCTGGCAATCCTGATAAAAGCCGAATCCAGAGGACCAATGTTCTTCAGACAACTCCGGTCCGGTAAAAACAATAAACCTTTCTATTGTCTGAAGTTCAGAAGCATGACTGTTAACACAGATTCGGACAAGAGACAGGCGTCGAAGGGAGACGCGAGGATAACTCGAATCGGATCATTCCTGAGGAAGTCGAGCCTGGATGAGTTGCCTCAGTTCATCAACGTTCTACTTGGCGACATGTCGGTGGTAGGACCAAGACCTCATATGCTGAAACACACAGAGGATTATTCTCTGCTCATTGATAAATATATGGTACGTCATTTCCTGACACCTGGAATAACAGGCTGGGCCCAGGTAAATGGATTTCGCGGTGAAACGCGTGAGACCAGCTCAATGTCAAAAAGAGTTGACGCCGACATCTGGTACCTCGAGAACTGGTCTTTGTTCCTTGATATGAAGATCGTGTTCCTGACGGTTTGGCAAGTGTTCAAAGGAAATCAAAATGCTTATTAAATACATCGACAACATATGTCACTAAAGAAGATAGACACGAACCGCGATTTAATAGGAGAGATCACGTTTCGCTTTTTTCCATATTGGCCGCTCTTCGTAATCCTGATAGTTGCCGCTATTGGTATTTCGATACTGTATCTGCGATTCACTCAGCCTATTTATGAGGCGACAGCCACATTGTTGATTAAAGATGAACGCAAAGGAGCCGACGACTCAAGGATAATAGAGCAGCTCAATGTTTATCACAGCAAGAAGATTGTTGAGAACGAGGTTGAGGTAATTCAGTCGAGAACAGTCATGCAGAAAGTAGTTCGTTCTCTTGGACTGTACGCTTCCGTTTACGAGCGTGGAACCTTGAATTCAGTGTCTGCCTACACTATCTCACCGATAATTGTCAGAGCGAAATATCCGGAGGATATCAAAAAAGCGGAAGTAGACTTCACATTCAATGAAGGTGAATTAACCGTTGGCGGTGTAAACTATCCGCTAGACACGTGGGTAGAGACCCCATACGGCGTTCTTTCTTTTAGCGCCAGGGAAACCAGAGGAGAAAGATCAACGCAACCGATGTATTTCCGGCTCGACAACTATAAGGCTATTGCAAATGACTATCAGAAAAGACTTTCGGCGACGCCGACCACAAAGCTTTCAACGGTAGTGAGTCTCAGATTCCGGGATGAAGATCCTTCGCGCGCCGTTGATGTGTTGAATGGGATCGTCAGGACTTACAATCAGGACGCTATCGATGATAAAAACTCTTTGGCATCGAATACATTGTCTTTTGTGGATGAACGCCTTGCAGTGGTGAAAGTAGAGATCGATTCAATAGAGAAAAAGATCGAACATTTCAAATCAAGAAAGGGAGCTGTAGACCTGAGTGAGCAAGGTAAATTGTTTTTGAGAAACGTAAGCGAGAGCGATCTGACCATTGCCGAAATCAACATGCAGTTGACCATCATTGAGCAGGTGCAGAAATACGTTGCCTCCAAAAACAGGAGAGAAAGAATTGCACCTTCAACCTTCGGAATAGCGGATGCAGGGTTGGCTGCTCTGCTCGGCAAGCTGTATGAAGCAGAAGTACAGTTTGATAAGCTTCAGGAAACGACTACTGAAAACAACCCTGTCCTGATCTCACTCGCGGCTGAAATTGAAAAGCTGAGACCTACCATTGTTGAGAACATCAGGAACGTGCGGGCAAACCTGACTGCCACCCGGAAAGATGTGATGGCTACGAGTAATTCTTTTTCGAACATGCTGAAAACTATCCCGGAGAAAGAACGGGAGTTGGTAGAAATCAGCAGACAACAAGCGATTAAGAACGACGTTTACTCCTTCCTCCTTCAGAAGAAAGAGGAAACTGCTTTGTCTTACGCCGCAACCATCGCAGACAGCAGAATTATTGATGTCGCGGAAGCGTCGCCTAAACCGGTGAGCCCTAAGAAGATCATCGTCTTCCCCGCTGCGCTTGTTCTGTCATTTCTTATTGGATGTGCTGTTATTTTTCTAAAGGAGAATCTTAATGCAAGAATAATATTCCGGTCTGACATTGAGGAACTGACTTCCATTCCCATAGCCGGTGAGTTGTCCAAGGTGAGTACAAAGAAGGGGCCTTTTGTCGTCAGTCAACCTGGTGATTTCTTCAGTACCGAGCAGTTCAGACAAATCCGGGCAGCGATCGGTTTATATGGAAGCAGACTCCAGAAGCAACGGGTCTTGATTACTTCAAGCATATCAGGGGAAGGAAAGAGCTTCGTGGCATCCAACCTTGCATTAAGTCTGGCGCTTTCCGCGAAGAAGGTTGTCCTGGTTGACCTGGATCTGAGGAACCCAAAGCTCAGTCACCTATTTGGTGTCGGGAACGAAGAAGGTATTTCGGATTATTTGCTTGGAAAGAAGGAAGAGTACGAGATCATCCGTAAAACAAAGAACAAGAATCTTTTTGTGATCGGGGCCGGGACGAGAACTCCCAACCCGACTGAATTATTCCTGGATGGCAGACTCTCCGGGCTGTTTAGTTTCCTGGAGAAGTCTTTCGACTATGTCATTATCGATTCAGCGCCTATCGAGGCCGTTACGGATTCCTATCTCTTCTCCGACTTATGCGACACCACTCTTTTCATCGTGCGCCATGATGTAACTCCGAAAGCCATGGTAGCGCTCCTCGACCGTAATAATAAGATTCAGGGATTGAAGAATGTACAGATTGTATTTAATGGAATCAAGTCGAGAGGATTTGTGAAAGGTCTTTACGGCTACGGATATGGCTATGGCAATCAGTATGTGTATAAGGATCGTTATGTGAACGCTTAAGAAGTTATCGCTTATGGTTAAGAAGTCATTTCAATTTTTAAAGAGAACGTTCACCAAACCCGAAGGGCTCACCATGAGCGCTGTCGGCCCGGTATCACGTTTCTTCGGAGAAGACAGGGGCACTCCTATCGATCGCTACTACATTGAAATGTTTCTCAGCCAGAATGCCGGTGCTGTTAAAGGAAGCCTCCTGGAGATTGCGCAAGACAGATATATGTCCGCGTATGGCTCCAACGTTGTCTCCAAAGATGTATTACATCCTGTAGAAGGCGCTGAAGGAGCAACACTCATCGCAGATCTCACCAAACCCCACACACTTCCTGACAGCAAGTTCGATTGTTTCATTTGTACCCAAACGATTCAGTTGATCTACAAATACATTGATGCCGTCCATGGAGCTTATAAATTATTGAAGCCCGGTGGAGCCATTCTCGCAACTCTTCCCGGTATAACGCAGGTTTCAAGGTTCGATATGGACCGCTGGGGAGATTGCTGGCGCTTCACTCAACTCTCGGCAGCGCTGTCGTTTGAAGAAGTGTTTGGAAAAGAAAATGTTGAGGTGAAGACTTACGGAAATTGTTTTGCGGCAGTGAGCCTGTTGCGCGGACTGTCAGTGGAAGAAGTGGATGCTGATGATCTCGAAACTGGAGACCAGGACTATCCTGTGATCATCGGAGTAAAGGCGATTAAAAAGAAATAGGACAGAGAGAATACGCTCATGGAAATGATTGTGACGTTGACGAGAAGACTATCAGACCGGTTTTCGGTTTTCCTCCAGGAAGAGCGAAGCAGGAAAGTCTTTATTAATGTCATGGGGTCATTCATGGTGAAGGTGGTGAGCATGGCGGTGACGTTGACTCTGGTACCTGTTTCGCTTAGGTATACCAACCCGGAGACATATGGAGTGTGGCTTACGCTTTCATCAGTGATCACCTGGTTCAACCTTCTGGACTTTGGCTTATCCAATGGTCTTACGAATAAGCTAGCATCCTCCTTTGCGCTCGGTGAGTCCGATAAAGCACGGCAATACCTCTCTTCCACGTACGCGTTTCTTATTGGAATCACCATAGTCTGCTGCATTGTATTCTTTCCTTTCAGCCGTGTTATTGACTGGACCGCAGTCTTCAACGCCAAGATCAACTCCGAGGAATTGCGAATGGCTGTTGAGATCACTTTCGTTGGATTCTGTCTCACCTTTGTCTTAAAGCCTATCAACGAGCTCCTGAAGGCAAAACAGAAACACTTTATATTAAGTATCATCCAGGTTTCAGGAAATATCGCTGCTCTGCTTTGCATCGTGATGTTCGGTGACCGGTTTACATCAGAGTTTCTCTTTCTCTGCGTGGCGTTGAGCTTGTCGTACCCGCTCGCGCTTCTTATCGCGTCACTCTGGTTCTTTGCAAAGCCTTATCGGGATCTCACGCCGCGTCCTGCATTCGTTAAGAAAAGCTCGGCGTCCGATATTGGTGGAATCAGTGCAAAATTCTTTATCATTCAAATTTCCGTCATCGCCATTCTGACGTCAAACAACTTCCTCATCTCTTATTTTGTAGATAACGAAAACGTAACCACGTACAACATCGCTCTTCGGCTTTTCAGCATCATTTCCATATTTCAGGTGATGATCATGACACCGTTGTGGCCGGCGTTTACCGATGCCTATGCATTGAAAGACTTTGCGTGGATTAGATCCACCATCATGAGAAGCAACTGGCTTAATTATTTACTGTGCATTCCACTGTTGCTCATGGTTGTCTATGCTTCCGATCTCTACAGGCTGTGGATCGGACCGGAGGCCGTCATTCCGTTCGACGTAAACTTACTGCTTGCCATTTTCGTGGCGATCACCCTTTTCAAGGAAACTTATGTGTCGTTTATCAATGGTTCGGGAAGGCTAAACCTCCAGACATTATTTAGCATTGTTACGATTGCCTTACAAATTCCTTTTGCGTGGCTCCTGTCCAAGCACTTTGGCCTCGGCCTTCAGGGAATATTAATACTAAACATCTTTTGGGTAACGGTTTCACTCCTTTTATGGAGGGTACAATATCAGGCTATCATGAGTGGCAGCGAAAGAAAAATATGGAACTAGAGCGATGGGTATTCTTTTTTTGAAAAACATACCGGCGAGAATTCTCTTCTTCATCTTCATAGCAAACTTTTTCTATGACGATCCCAGCCTGTATTTCTATAAACGAATTGTTTACATCATCTTCATCGGACTGGCTACCATTAATTTGTGGCAATTTTACAATGAGACACTGAAGAGTGAACAATACATTGCGAACCCGTCGTATTATCGATACCTGTTGCTCTTTTTGTTTCTGATTGTCGTCAGTATGCTCATTCAGGATCTGCTGAATCCGAGCCTCAGCTTCGTTACACTCATTCAGAATCCCTATGCGGTACTTTGTATCGTTCCGCTGTTTCTATTCTTCGTTGGCTCTAACTGTGAGAACGAATCCGCTTTCTATCAAATGCTTCTGGCGGTGGCGGCAGTCTTTATAGCATTGTTTACCCTTCCCCTTGCCGGAAAGCTTAAATACTACCAGGGTTACATCGCTTCTATAGTTGTTCTACCCATCTTCATTTTCGCCATTCACCTTAAAAAGCACATTGCATTTGCAGTCTTCCTGATTGCAGTGAGTTTCTACTTCAGCTACATCTCCGAATACAGGATCATTGCCTTCCGCGTACTTGTATTCTTTGCATTGTTTGTTTCGCTAAATCTGGTACGGCGTTTCGGTCCCCTTAAGTTTACCACCATTGCTGTTTTTGGATTTACGCTTTTCCAGTTTATCTATAATCTGGAAGATGTGCTCTTTCTTTTCAAAAACATCATTGGTGTTCGTGGATTCGATGATGACGATACACGGGCATTTCTCTGGGAAGAATTTTTTGCCGACCTCACTCCCATTCAGGTTGTGTTTGGCAAAGGATTTCTGGGAACTTACTTCAGCCCGTACTTCATGGACCTCCTCGTAAGGCTGGGTGACTTCTCTGATCATTACGACCGCTTCCTCATAGAGGTCGGGTTTCTTCATCTTATCCTTAAAGGGGGGATAATATTATATCTCATTTACGTATGGTCGCCCCTTTACGCATTTGTGCGTGGAATCTTTGGACGACATAACGATTGGTTCGCATTCAACATGAGCATCTATCTTCTTACGGAGCTATTCCTGATGTTCATTGAAAACATTCCTTATTACAGCTTTCAATTCAGTCTACTGTTCTTCTTCTCCGGATTGGTATACAGAAGAATAGTACTCTATGGAGATGAAGCTGTAATGGAACAAAATATAATTCAGGCAAATGATAGAGCGGTCATAGCGTAAAGAAGATGAAGATAACTGTCATCACACCGTCATTTAATCAAAGTCAGTACATCGAGGATGCTATTCAATCGGTACTGGCTCAAAACTATGCTGACTTTGAGCATATCGTGGTTGATGGCGGATCTACCGACGACACAGTAGAGCGTTTGAAGAAGTATCCGCAGATCAAATGGGTATCCGAGCCTGATGAAGGCCAGAGCGACGCATTGAATAAAGGTTTCAGAATGGCAACCGGTGACGTCGTGTGCTGGCTGAACTGCGACGACTTCTATCTTCCTGGTGCTTTCGCAGAAGCAGTGAAGCACTTGAAAGATAATGACGTTGACGGTGTTTACTCAGATCTGAAGTTCTGTGATGTAAACAAGAACATTGTGAAGCATTACCGGTCGAACAAGCCGAGCAGATTTCTTTCATTGTTTCATACCTATATCTGTTCGGAGACCTTATTCATCAAGCGTCATATTATCGATAATAACATCCTGGTGGAGAAGGAGCTTCATAGCTGTATGGATCAGGAGTTTGTCGCGAAGTTACTGTACAACAGATACCGTCTTAAGTATGTAAAGGAATGTTTCGCTGTATTCCGGTGGCAGGGTCAGAATAAATCAATGGATACACCAGGGTTGAGGCAGCAACGTCTGATTGAAGGAATCAAGATATTCAACAAGTATAATGGGCTCACACAGATTGAACCGCAGGGCAAGATGAGTATGGTGCTGTATGACCTGATCCGTGATTTTCTGAAACCATACAAGTTTATTTTGAGGGTGATGTCTTAATCATGTTTAAGAGCAATGAAAATATCAATTATAACACCATCGTATAATCAGGGCAGCTTCATCGAAGATGCGATCAGATCAGTACTGGACCAAGGTTACGAAAACTTTGAACACATCATTGTTGATGGAGGTTCGAAGGACGATACAGTGCAGCGCCTGCAAAAGTATTCACATCTTAAGTGGATTTCCGAGAAAGACGATGGCCAAAGCGATGCATTGAATAAAGGTTTCAAGATGGCCACAGGTGACATTATAGGCTGGCTGAATTGTGACGACTATTATTTACCCGGTGCGTTTCATGATGTTATCGAAACCATGAAGAGCAAGCAGGTCGATGGGGTATACGGTGATATTTTATTTTGTAATGCACAAAAGGAGATCACCGGGTCAAAAAGATCACACCGTACTAATAGAATACTCTCCCTTTTCTATTCTTATGTCAATTCAGAAACATTGTTCTTCCGGCGAAGTATCATTGAACAAAACATAGGGATTGACAAGTCTTTTCATATCTGTATGGACAAGGAGTTTATCGCTCATTTGCTTTTCAGGAGTTTCAAATTGCGATATGTCCCGAAACCATTAGCTGTATTCAGATGGCATGAGACGAACAAGTCTATGAACACCCCCGCAGTAAGGAAGACGAGAATACGAGAGGGTATCAGAATCTTTAATCGTTACAACGGCCGTATTAGGCTGAATGAGGATAGCCCATGGATGCAAACAATGTATGTCATGGCGATAAATGCATTAAGGCCACTTCGAATCTTCCTAAAACTAACATCATGACGGTTTCAATGAAAGACATAATAACGGGGGATGTATTGGCAGAAAATCCGAAGGCCCGGATTGTTCGTCCCTTCGTAGAGTTCTTGAAAGAAGAAAGTATACCCTACGCTCTTCTGGGTGTTAAGCTTGATTTATCTGCAAGTAGCAGCGACGTCGATTTTGTTATACCGCATGATTCATTCGTGGAACTCGACAAAATCCTCGGCGAGTTCGCAACAGCCAAAGGGTTTACTATTCTTCAAAGGTTAAACCATGAGAGCACCGCCAGCTTTTATGTTTTATCGTATTGGGATGAGGACGAGAACAAACACCTCTTTTACCATTTGGATTTCTGTTCAGATTATAAGAGGTCGGGGCGTCTTCTGATTCCATGCGCTACACTTCTCGAAAACAGGATCTATAATTACGAGACAGGATATTGGACCTTGACTGATGCATACTCCTTCCTATACTATTTCTTAAAGAAGGTAGATAAGGGGTCCCTCCGTAGCGATCATTTTGAGAGCCTGCTGGAAGTTTGGAGAAGAATGGATTTGGTCGCGGCACAGACATTAATTGATTACTTTGGTGAGGACGGCTCAAAACTCATCGCACAAATTTTTGACAACGAAGACTTCCATAGGCTATCAGAAGAACTTCAACCCTTACGCATTCTTTTACACCGTAAGTGCACTGTGTCCTTGAAGGATCGGCTAAGGGAGATGCGTCGTAAACTATGGAGAATGCTGGAACCGGCAGGGCTGACCATCGGTGTTCTCGGTCGTGATGGATCCGGCAAGACAACATTCATTGACTCACTCCTTCAAAATATTCATCCATGTTTCAGAGTGACGAAAACATATCACCTGTACCCCGGAGTGATTCTAAAGCATAAAGCGCCTACGACTGAGACTCAACGGCCACATGAGGTAAAAAAGCGATCGCTTGTCTTGTCCTTGATGAAACTGAACCTGCTTCTCGTTGAGTATGTACTGGGTGATTGCATCAAAGTGTTTCCTGGAAAAGTGCGAGCCAACGGAATCATCTTCGACAGGTATTTCGCAGACATCATTGCAGATCCTGTAAGGTATCGGCAGCGTGAACATAAGATGATCACGCAGTTATACAACCGACTTATTCCGCAGCCTGATCTTTGGTTTGTCTTAGATGTTTCGTCCGAAGTATTACTGACAAGGAAGCAAGAGATATCATTTGATACCGCAGAGGATCTCAGGCGGAAGTATCTACGTCTTGGCAACAGCCTGCGAAATGCGACGATCATTAACACAGAAGAGCCCCTAAGCTCTTGCCGCAATCGCGCTACATCGATAATCATAGATTTCCTTGCAGAACGAAGACGAAGGAGAGCATGAAAGCATTTGTTTATCCTCTTTGGCGAAACCAATATTATTTCCATCCGGATTCAACAGCGAACCCACAGTTCCTGGCGTTCTATCATCCTTATTCATGGAAACTGCAGACATTCTATGAATTATGGAAGAATGCAAGTCTCGTGAGACTATTGCGAACCATGGACACGGGAAGTTCGGATGAATTCAATACTATTTTGAAGGCGATCCCGGATTTGGAGAATGCGGTCTGGGTAATCGATACAGGAAGACATTCGGTTCACAGAAAGGTATCAGGAATCTATTGTGGTGATCGGGATGCGGATGCTACCATGCGTTTCTTCAAGTTAGGGTTTACACGCTACTCAAAGGACGCCGTTGCCCGCGAGGCGTCGTTTTATAAATCTGTTTCTCACTCCGGACTTACACCAGCAGTATTCGCTACAATGAATGAACCGGACTATACCGCATATGTCGGTGAGTACATCTCAGGAAGAAAGCTGGAACATTTCGAAATAACCAAAAAGATAACCTCCACCATTGAGATGCTTTCAGAGATGAGATTTAGCGGAGTCATTAACTACAATGTCAATGCTTCACTAATGGTCTCATTTGCGCATGGTGACTTTTGTCCCTGGAATATTCTTGTCACCGACGATGGTGAGTACAAAATCATTGACTGGGAGTTTGCCGGCGTGTACCCAAGAGGGTTTGACTTTCTCACCTTCAAAATACAAGTTCCGTTTCTCATGGAACGTCGAAAATCAGTTGCACAGATCTGGATGTCGGCGCGCAGTGAGGTGAAGCGATATTTTGAGCATTACGCTATAGAAAATTGGATGGACTATGTCAGGGAGTTTGCCAATATCTGTGCAACACGTCAGAACGGGGGTTATCTGGGGAAGAGGTATCTGGAACTTAAACATTGGCTGAATTGAAAGTCTTATTGTCAGCATATGCGTGTAGGCCTAACAGTGGATCCGAACCCGGTGTTGGATGGAATTGGGCGCTTGAAATTGCGAAGCGTGGACATCATGTCTATGTAGTAACCCGCAGAAGAAACCAGAAAGCGATTGAAGAGTTCTGCACTAAGAATAAAAAGCCAGAGAACGTTGAATTCTTTTATTATGACATCCCCGCGAAATTGCTTTGGCTAAAGAAATTATCAGGTACTCACCTATACTATCAGCTATGGCAATACAACGTTTCATCTCTGGTCAGGAAGCTGGATCACGAATTTAATTTTGATATCCTTCATCATATTACATTCGGCGTATACAGGCAAAACACCTACCTGCATAACCTCCGAAAGCCACTCATTATCGGTCCATTGGGCGGGGGCGAAAGAATGCCTGACTACCTGATAAAATCATTACCGCTCCATGAGCAGCTGTTCGAACACTCGAGATTGTTTATGAACAAAGTAGCCTTTTGGAATCCTTCATTATCGAGATCATTCACGGCAGCAAAATCAATCTATCTGAAAACACGAGAAACAAGATCCTCCCTCCCTGCGAAGTATCAGCATAAGTCGATCATTGCAAAGGATGTCGGATGTTTTCCGACGTTGGAATCCGGAAATCAGGTAAAGTCCAGAAACGGAATTTTTCGTGTACTCTTTGTAGGGAGGCTTTTATTATGGAAAGGCCCTCACCTGGCAATCGAAGCATTCAGGAAGTTTCATGAGATCTATAAAGATTCACAGCTGGAAATTATTGGCAACGGCAGAAGCAAAGACTACCTCCTCGACCTCATTCATAAAGCCCGGTTGGAGCATGCTGTAAAGGTCGTGGAGCACATCCCGCAGACGGATTTATTCAAAAAGTTTGAAAGCAGTGATGTCTTTCTTTTTCCAACACTCCACGACAGTAGCGGGTGGGTTATTTATGAAGCGATCTCTTATCGTCTTCCAATTGTGACCCTGAATATTAATGGCCCGGGATGTATCCTCGATAATGCCATCGAGTCGTCAATAGCCATCGACAACATGACCAGCTCTGATGAGATTGTAGAATCTCTCTTCCAACAATTGAAGAGGTTATATGAGGAACCTGAATACTATCAAGAGATATCGGCAAAGCTACGACACCTCGCAGTACAGAATTCGTGGGAAAGGGTGGTCGGAAATGTTTACGCTGATATTGAAAAGGACGTAAACCTGGTCAACACATGAGTATCATCACAACAAGTTGGGACGATGGGCATCCGCTTGACTTCAGGTTAGCTGAACTGCTTCATAAGTATAAACTGCAAGGGACATTCTACATCCCCAAGTCTAACTTGGAGAACGAAGTGATGGGAGAAGGTGAAGTGGCCGATTTAAGTAAATCGTTCGACATAGGAGGCCATACACTTAGTCACATTCGTCTTACCAATCAAAGCGCATTGCAGATGAATGATGAAATCAGTGGGTGTTATCGCTGGTTAACAGAGATCACCGGAACAGCGCCGGTATCATTCTGCTTTCCTGGCGGACGTTATAATGACATGGCTATCCGCGTTGCTTTTGATGCTGGATTTAAGATCCTTCGGACAACTGAACTCCTATGTACCGATGCCCTAAATAAGAATATCCTTCCTACCACCATTCAGATTTTTGATCATACCTCCCTGACTTTAACGGCGCACCTTTTAAAGAGAAGGAAGTTCGGATCCCTTAGATTGTTTATTGATATCGGAAGATTTAAGAAACTGGAGAGACTTGTTGAAGCATATCTGCATAATGTTCTTTCGTTCGGTGGGTGTCTCCACCTCTGGGGACATTCATGGGAAATAGAACAATTTAATTTTTGGAGCCGCCTTGAAGATATCTTCAGCATCGTCTCCAATATTTCCGAATGCACCTATGTCAATAATTCTGAATTGCATAACCTAAAACTCGTGGCACAGTGAGAGTACTTTTTATACATAATTATTATTCTGGGCGCGGGGGCGAAGACCTGGTGTTCGAAACGGAAAGTAAGCTGCTTGCCCGCAATGGGTTTACCGTCGACACTCTTACTTTTCACAATGCGCGGTTTTCGTTGCTGAAGTTTATCTTCTATCCCTTCAATGTTTTATCGTTTTTCCGAACACTCAGGAAGCTATTCTACTTCAAGCCCGATGTCGTTCACATTCACAACTGGCACTTCAATGCGTCCTTGTCTACAATTATTGCATGCAAGTTGATGAGAGCGCCGATTGTGCAAACAATGCATAATTACCGGCTGATCTGCCCGACGGGAACGCTGTTCCATAAGAAGTCCATTTATCTCAAATCGGTATATGCTAAAGAATGGTCGTCACCGGTGATAGACAAAGTATATCGTGATTCGAAGATGCAGACCTTCTGGGTTTGGTTTGTCGCAACGATATACCGCGAGACAGGAATCTACAAATGGGTGAGCCGCTACATTGTTCTTACTCCTGCGGCTAAAGAGATGTTTATGCAAACACACTTCAGAAATCTGGAGGAGCGTTTCATAATAAAAGCAAATTTTCTTGAGGAGACGCAGCATGACCCAAGGAAAAGGAAGCCGTATTTTCTGTTCGTTGGCCGGCTTACTTATGATAAAGGCATCACCGTATTGCTTGAGGCGTTTAAGAACTCACCGTACCAGTTGAAGATTGTCGGATCCGGTCCTCTTAAGGAAAAGGTGACACGCGCCGCTGAAACGAACAAGAACATCGAGTATCTGGGTTTTCAGAAGTTTGATGTCATCGGTGCGCTAATGAAAGAATGCTCCGCCATGATATTCCCTTCGATCAGCTACGAAGGAATGCCCATGACTATTTTGGAGGCGTACTCCTGCGGAACTCCAATCATCGCATCGAAATTTAGTGCGATGGAAACAATGGTGGAGGATGGCAAGACCGGGTTACATTTTGAGAAAGGAAATGCAGAGGACCTGAGAGGGAAAGTGGCGTTGTTTAGTTCTTTAGGCGCTGCGGCTGAGAAGTATTATGAAAATGCCAGAGCAGAGTTTCAAACCAAGTATACACCGAAGATAAACCTGCAGAAGCTGGAGTCGATCTATGCCGACGCTACAGCTTCAGCGAAACGTAGCAATCTGGAACTGAGCTATCAAGAAAATGGAAAGAGCTGATCTTTTTGGAATTCCAATTCATCTGGGGCCATACCGAAGCTTTGCGGACCGTATTATAGAAATGGCGAAGTCTGGCATCAGCAGTTATGTCTGCGTGCTAAATGTTCACATGCTGACAGAAGGATTCGGCGACAAACAGTTCGGAGACGTCATCCGTAACGCATCACTGGTCACCCCTGATGGCAAGCCAATATGCTGGGCGTTGAAGTTGATGCATAACACAACGCAGGACCGCGTGGCAGGTATGGACCTTCTGCCTGATCTTCTCACCGAAGCTGTCAGGGAGAAGTTGCCGGTGTTTTTCTACGGTGGATCAACAAAGCAACTGGAGGCTACCCGATCATTTTTGAGTCAGCACTATCCTGGTCTTGAATACTCACTTTATAGTCCACCCTTCCGGCCACTGACCGTGGAAGAGGATGATAAAATCGTTGAGCGGATAAGGAGCTCGCGTGCAAGACTGATATTTGCTGTCCTTGGATGCCCGAAGCAGGAGAAATGGATGGCGTCTATGAACGGCAGAATTAATGGTGTAATGGTTGGCATTGGGGGTGCGCTTCCTGTCATGGTCGGCCTGAAGCCGAGGGCACCGTCGTGGATGCAGAGCGCAGGCCTGGAGTGGTTCTATCGATTAGCTCAGGAACCCCGGAGGTTATTCAAACGATATGCAGTCACAAACTCACTGTTTCTCTTTTTCCTGGCGAAAGCTCTCCTCCGGAAACGTTTTGCATGATGGATAGCGATGAATAAGTCGTTGGTAAATATCATTTTCGGAATACTCGCTGTCGCGGGCACGGTCATGATCTTGTATCTAAGCTGGCTACCGCGACCTAAGATCGGTGGCAGCTTTCTGATTCCAGGCTGGCTTTCTTCCTGGGTGGATGGAAACGAGAATTCGACCATTCGCACTGGAGTTCCTTTTGTTGCTCTCGGTGTTACTTTAGTTTTCTGGTGTTCCTATCAGGAACAATTCGTCAAATCTTTCTTCATTGGCTTGCTCGTACTCACCATGGTCTTGTTTGCCGCTGAATTAGGGCAGCTTTTTATCCCGCATCGTATATTCGACTGGCGCGATATAGGTTGGGGCCTCGCAGGCACCATCGCTGGTTTATTTCTGGGATCTGTGGCTATCCTGAGCGCAGGTCTTCTTCCGCGAGGCCTCGCGACACGGCGAAAGAGATAATCCCTTGTCGACAAAACTTCCCGTTGATCCCTGAAAGACTATTCCTTGCACGGAAATAAGAGTTTCGCCGCTGACAATACTCTGTACCCTTACCATAAAAGACATTGCCAGAGTAATCGCCAAGTGATTATCTTCCCCACGTTTAAACTAACCACGTCCTATAATGAAGAAGTTTTTTGTTCTGATCGTCCTGGTCATTCCTTTGTCGTTCTGTTATGCGCAAACTGACGGGCTCCGCCTCAATGAGCAGGAGTATCTCGAAATGACAGGGCTTAATGTGATGCTCGCCCATGATTTTTATCCGGAAAGTCACCAGGGCGGAGTGGGCATTATCCAAAATGGTTTAAGAGTCGGCACGAATGGTGACCTGCGACTGGAACCCACTCCTGGTCAATGGCAACCAGTTCCAAAAGTTGGTCCTCGCGTTGTGGATCGCGCAACGCAGGAGATCAGCGTAAGAATGGAATATCCTGACGAGTCGAAAGACCGCAAAGGATTCAACCCCATCATCTATCCTGATCTGAAGTTTGCGTATACCCTGAGGGTTAGACCCGAAGGCAAGGCGTTCCGGATCATCGTAGATATCGACCAACCCCTTCCCGCCGAATGGATAGGAAAGGTGGGATTTAACTTCGAGTTATTCCCGGGTATTCTGTTCGGCAAGTCTTACTATGCTGATGATCAGTTCGGCATCTTCCCAAGACAGGCCAACGGACCCATGTACGTTGCGGAAGATAAGGAAGTTGAGATCCTGCCAATGGCTGAAGGCAAGCGCATTACCATCGCGCCGGAGTCTGATCGTCAGCGTATGATCATCGAAACCCTGAAAGGTGACAAGCTCCAGCTTATCGATGGCCGGGGTAAACACAACAATGGATGGTTCGTCATCCGCTCCCTGGTACCTGCGGGTGCAACATCGAAAGCTATTGAGTGGCTGATCACACCGCATGCCATACCGGACTGGAAACATGAGCCGGTCGTACAAGTATCGCAGGTAGGCTATCATACGAAACAGCAAAAGGTTGCCAATATTGAGATTGACCTTAAAGATGAGCGACGTCTACCCGTAACGTTGATGAGACTTACAGAGAAAGGAATGGAGAAGGCACTGGAAGTTACTCCGAAAGACTGGGGTAAATTTCTCCGCTACCGCTATCTGCAATTTGATTTCACTTCAGTCACAACGCCAGGGATGTACGTCATCAGATATGGCGATGTTCAGACTCAACCATTCCAGATTGGCAATGATGTCTATAAGCGTCATGTGTGGCAGCCTACGGTCGAGTATCTCCTGCCGGTACAGATGTGTCACATGAGAGTGAATGAACGCTACCGTGTATGGCATGGCGCGTGTCATATGGATGATGCCCGCATGGCACCATTGAACCACAACCACTTTGACGGATACCTTCAGGGTCCATCAGCGTTGCAGACTAAATTCAAGACTGGTGACCACGTTCCAGGGCTGGACCAGGGTGGCTGGCATGACGCGGGTGACTTTGACCTTAGGATTGAAACACAGGCTGAAACCATTCACATGTTGTCTCTGGCTTATGAGCGCTTCAAGGTCGACTACGACAACACCACCATCGATCAGAAAAACAAGCTGGTGGAGATTCAGGTACCGGATGGCAAGAGTGATCTCCTCCAGCAGATCGAGCACGGTGCCCTTCCTATTGTGGCGGGCTATCAATCGCTGGGAAGGCTTTATCGTGGTGTGATTTGTCCAACGTTGCGGCAATACGTTCTTCTTGGAGATCCGCTTAACATGACCGACAACAAGATCTTCGAAGGAGAAGAGACAGCGAACACGCCTTCCGTTGGATTGCCAGGCTCACCTGATGACAGATGGGTGTTCACCGAGGAGAACCCTTACCGTGAACTTCAGACCGCCGCGGCACTTGCTGCCACTGCAAGGGTGATGAAGACATTCAATCCACAGCTTGCCGCTGATTGCGAACGAATAGCCAGGGAGTTGTATGACATCACTAAAGAAAAAGATCCGATGCAGCGTCTGTCTGCGGCAGTCGAGTTGTATCAGACTACCGGCGAGACCAAGTATGGGCAGTGGATCCTTTCTCAGAAGGATCTTCTCGTCAGCAGAATCGAACGTGTGGGATGGGTGGTTGCTCCTGTTCTTGCGAAACTTAACAACAAGAAGTTCACGGAAGCAATTCGTAATGCAGTGAAGCAGCACCATACCAAGGTAGCCGAAGAAGAAAAGAAAACTCCTTTTGGTGTTCCTTACAAACCAGATATCTGGGGAGCCGGCTGGGGCATCCAGGGTCGCGGAGTGGAAAACTACTTCCTGCACGTGTACTTCCCTGACTTGTTTCCTGACACGTATATGCTACACGCCATCAACTTTGTATTGGGATGCCATCCAGGAACGAACACATCTTCTTTTGCATCCGGTGTGGGTTCAAAGTCATTGACTACGGCATATGGATTCAATCGTGCAGACTGGTCATACATTCCGGGTGGGATTGGTTCTGGTACCGCTCTTATCCGACCCGACTTCCCTGAGATGTTGGAGTGGCCGTTCCTGTGGCAGCAGACTGAGTATGTGCTCGGAGGAGGAACCACGGATTACCTGTTTCTTATTCTAGCGGCGGATGATCTGCTGAGTAAGAAAAAGTAGCAGGTAGCAGGTAGCAAGTAGCAGGACAGCGGGCCCACTTTGGGTGGTGGTACTTTCGCTCTCACACTGTTCCTCACCCTGATTCAAGTGGCGGGTCAGCCAGTCGGCCAGGGTGCCGGACTGGTGGCAGGTAGCAGGTAGCAGGTAGCAGGTAACAGGTAGCAGGTAGCAGGTAGCAGGTAGCAGGTAGCAGGTAGCAGGTAGCAGGTAGCAGGTAG
>JAEYXN010000004.1 GCA_023431285.1 Bacteroidota bacterium | reverse complement strand
GTGCTATCCCACTCGGTGGCTATGTGAAAATATCTGGAATGATCGACGAGTCCCTCGATACCGAGACCATGAAGCAAGATCCCCAGCCATGGGAGTTCCGCAGTAAACCCGCATGGCAGCGTCTCATTGTCATGTTGGGAGGTATCTTTGTAAACGTCATAGTCGGTATCATTATCTTCATCGGTATCACCTATTTCCTTGGAGATGCCAACATTAAGAAGGATGCCATCAACGCTAATGGAGGGTTTCATGTCGGAGAGATCGGCCAGGAGCTCGGTCTGCAGACGGGTGACAAGATCGTTAAGATCAACGGCCGAGACTACAATTACTTCAGTGACCTCACAAAAGCGGATGCACTGCTCTCCACCAACGCTACCTATACTGTCGATCGCGACGGAAAAGAAGTGGTGATCCGCATCCCTGAGAACTTTATATCAAAATTCAACAAGAAGGAGAACGCCGGTAACTTCCTTATGTACCGCTTCCCGCCAATTGTAGGGGAGGTAGCGAAGAATTCCATTGCGGAAAGAGTTGAGCTGAAAAAAGGCGACCGCATCGTAGAAGTAAACGGAACACCGGTTACTTATTTCGATGAGGTTTATGATATCATTCAGGCTACTAAAGAAAAATCAGTAAGCTTTAAGATTGATCGCGACGGACAGATTCTATCCTTCGATAACGAGGCTTTCGTTGAGAATAAAAAACAAATCGGATTTGGCCCCGCCAAGCCGAAGGAATTCCTTGAACAGGCAGAAGAGCAAATTAATTACGGCTTGTTCGAGTCAATTACGCTTGGTACGGAACGCGCTTTCACAACTCTCTTCGTGCAGATTAAGGCTTTCGGGAAGATCATTTCCGGGGCGCTCAATCCAACAGAATCACTTTCAGGCCCTATTGGAATTGCTCAGGCCTTTGGTGGCGAGTTCGACTGGGCTAAGTTCTGGATGCTAACAGGTGTCCTTTCTCTGGTACTGGCATTCATGAACCTCCTTCCTATCCCCGCGCTGGATGGCGGACACGTGATGTTCCTCACTTATGAAATGATATCAAGACGTAAGCCAAGTGATCGCTTCCTTGAAGGTGCTCAGAAAGTCGGAATGCTTTTCCTCCTTGCACTGATGATCTTCATCTTCGCGAATGATATCCGTAAACTGATTCCCGGAAAAAGTAATGATACAGAGGAGGTCAGGTAGTAAAAACCTGCCCTGAAAAAAAGCGGATGATCTCAATACGATCATCCGCTTTTTTTATGAGATATACAGGTAAAACGGCTTATTCCATCCGGTTGATATCAAATTCCACCCGACGGTTAAGTTTCCTGTCTTCATCTGATTTTTCTTCTACAATTGGTTTCGAGTTACCGAACCCACGTGCCTCAATGCGGGACGGGTGAATATTGAAAGTGTAGATGAGATAAGCTTTGATCGCGTCAGCCCGCTGCTGTGATAAAAGGAGATTTACGTCCGCCTTTCCATTCCCGTCAGTATGGCCTGAGATATTTAATGAAACCTTCGGATGGTCAAGCAGGAAGTTGCCAAGCTTCGAAAGATCGTCGTGCATAGTTGGAAGGATATCCGCTTTGCCATTTTCAAACTCTAAAGATTTGAATGCGATCTGACTCTCAATCGGATCAGCCTCGAAATTAAACTCACGATCTCCGTCAAGGAAGAAAATTTCTTCAATGCGGAAGAAGTCTTCACCCTGAATGATGATGAGATAATTCCTTTTGTTGATCAGCTCAAAATTAAACGAACCATCGGCGCGCAGGAACTTCGGAGCAACCTCAACACCTTTGTCAAGGTCAATGATCGAAACAATTCCTCGCATAGGTTTCTTTGTGTCGCTGTTGAGAAGACCTCCTTTGATAGTTACCACTGCTTCAGGTTGAGCTTCCATCGGCACAGGGAATGAATGGAGATCAAGATCTCCGTTCTCCGAGGTCCTCGCATAATAAAGCATGTTGCTTTCAGAATCTATCGTGAAGTAGTACTCACTGTCTTCACCATTGACCAATGGACCGATGTTCTTTGGTTCATTCCAGTTCTTGCTGTTTCGATAGGACTTGTAGATGTCGAAGTCACCGAAATTGAGTGGATGTCCGTTCGAGCTGAAGTACAAAACATTGAACTTGTGATGAAAGAACGGACTCACTTCAAAACCTTGTGTATTAATGATCGGACCTACATTCAATGCCTTCTGCCACTTGCCATCCTTTCCGCGAACGGAATAATAGATATCGCTATGGCCGAAGCCTCCGATACGGTCACTGCTGAAGAACAATGTATCTCCACCATGGGATAATGATGGTTGTGAATCCCATGAAACAGAATTAATCTCCGGCCCCAGGTTCCGGACATTCCCCCAGGTACTATCGGCCTTCAGGTCAGCAACGAAGATGTCACAGTTTCCCATCCCTTGCGGCGAATTGCATCTTGCAAAGAACAGAAACTTCCCGTCCTGACTGAGACAAGCAGACCCTTCGTTGTAATCAGTATTGATGGTTTTGAATTCTTCAGAATATCCCCAGATCGAATCGTTTTTAATAGTATAAAAAAGATCTTCATTTACCTTCTTCCCCTGTGGCTCCAGAATAGAATTTCGTTTGGACGTGAAGAGCAATACATTGTCGTTATTTCCGATTGTGGGGCCATAATCTTCTTTCTCTGAGTTCACGCCATAACCCATGTTCAGCAATACGCCCTGGGGAGGACGAAGGGTATCAATCTCTTTTCTGAACGCCACCAGTTCATAATACTGGGCCAATGGAACGTACAGGTCTTTATCGTTCTTGGTTAAAGTATCGTACTCTCGTTTCACACGACTGATGTCGACGCTGCGCGGATGATGTTTCAGAATCAGTTTGTAGATAAGGACCGATTCGCCTTTAGGGCCATGCTGTTCACTGGCGCGGGCAAAATCCAATAAGAGCTTCGTATCGCGGTGGAAATTCTCTACGCCGAAGTTGGTGACATACTCTTTAAGTGCCTTATACCGTTGAGATGCGTCGGCGGTTGCAGAAAGCTGATTGATCAACGCCAGCTTTTTCTCATCACGGTAATACCGAACCTTGTTTACGTTTGGAAAGTCGAAAATGTCAGACTGGCTGTACGTTGTCAGACTATCGTCCAGGGAAACGGTACCACCTTTCCTGAACTTGGTCTTGTTTTTCTGGGCATCGGCAGGTTGAAAAGCGAGAACCCAAAAGGCTGCAAATACGACTAAAAAATAGGTTTTCACAGTCCCCGTCCTTTGTTAAAAAATCAGCCAACAGCTTAAAGTTGCCATAAATTTGCTTCTTTTACAACTCTATTGGCATTAGTATTGTCCTTAGGTAACACCGCGTTGAAAGAGGCACCGATGAACGCTTATCGTGCCACATTGACATTGATTCCTCATGTTTAGATCATTACCCATACAGCTTGTTCAGGAAGACTCTGACGATTTGATTCAGTTGATAAATCCTGAGCAGGAATCGGATCTGAAGCCCGAAGACGTACCTGAAGAACTTTCGATACTTCCCATAAAAAATACGGTCTTGTTTCCCGGCGTGGTGATTCCGATCACCGTCGGCAGACAGAAGTCAATTAAGCTTGTAAAGAAAGCTTACCAGGGGACCAGGATTATCGGCGTTATCGCGCAAAAGAATTCCCAGGCCGAAGAACCGACTATTGAAGAACTTTACCGTACCGGTACCGTTGCGCGCATCATCAAGATGCTCGTGCTGCCTGATGGAAATACTACGATCATCATTCAGGGAAAAAACAGGTTCGTCGTTCGCGACTACGTGCAGGAAGAACCTTTCCTTACAGCGCACATCGATCTCCAGCCAGAGAC
>JAEYXN010000002.1 GCA_023431285.1 Bacteroidota bacterium | reverse complement strand
TACAGATTCTTAGAACCACCGAACATGAGGTGTTCAAAAAGGTGGGCAAACCCCGTCTTCTCCGATTGCTCGTCCCGCGACCCGACATTATATAATATGTTCATCACGGCGATCTGCACGGTCGGGTCTTCGTGAACGATCACCTGAAGTCCGTTATCAAGGCTAAACTCTTTAAATTGAATCATACGCTGGCAAAAATAAGATTAAAAACAAGATCAGGGATGAAACAAATCAGTAACCGGTTTGGTTTGATTTCGTCTCAAGTCTGAGGGACCGGCAGGCGGATGATAAATTCGGCTCCCTTGTTTCGTTCGGACCGGGCTTCAACACTACCACCCAGTTTCAATACGGCTTCTTTAAGGATGTAAAGACCCAAACCTGATCCCTGCGCATCATCCGAGGCCCGGTAGAACATCTCGAAAATTTTCTTCAGATGCTCTTCGGGGATGCCTCTTCCGTTGTCGGAGACGCTGAGAATATATTCCTGATTTTCCTGAGACAGCCTGATCTCGACAAAAGGCTTTTGACCGCTATCCAACCAATGAAACTTAATCGCGTTCGAAATCAGATTATTTAAGACTATCTTAAGTCGCGTCACATCGGAAATCATCTCCTGACCCGTTTCATCCTTAATGCGAAAATCGATATGCTGATAATTTGGACTGTATTGATGATCCTGCAGGATGTTAGAAACAAACTGATTGAACTCGAGCCTTTCCAGCTTTACTGGCATTCGCGTATTTCTTGAATAGGTCACAACCTCCTCGATAAAGTCTTCCAGCTTAAAAACGCTACGCTCCATCATGTCGAGATATTGTTGCTGCACCGGTTCGGGCTTGTCGAGTTTCGCGACGCGGATAAGACCAAGGATGGATTTCAGAGGAGCGCTCAGATCGTGCGAAGCACTGTAGACAAAACGATCAAGCTCCGTGTTTCGAATCGTCAGTTCTTCATTTGCTTTCTTCAGTTCCTGGGTGCGCTCGTTAATCTGTTCCTCCAGATATTGGCGACGATGACTGAGAATAGCTGAACTGATTCCATAAGATGCCCAGGCAATCAGAACAATAACAAGGATGACGAGAAAGAAAAATTCAGCTTTTTGCCAATAAGGTGAATCAATTCGAACAGTGAGGGAAGTCGGCGTACTCCAGCTGAACCCCGTGTTCTTCTTCGCCCGCACGTGAATGGTATGTTCACCAGCCGGAAGATCCATCAGGCTCAACAGGCCTCCGGGTAATGGTTGCCAATCGGCATCGCCGGCCAATTTCCATTGGTATCCAATCTTATTCTCGGGAAAGCTGATAGAGGAAAATTGAAGGGTTATATACGAACCAAACCCGGCGCTTACTCCACGAGCATACTTTTTCGGCAGACCGTTGACTCTTGCCTCCACACAATAAGGCGAACGGGTCAGTCGTGGCTCTATAAGCTCATGCAACGTAGTGGCTATCCCATATGAAGTGCCCACCCACACCCTTCTGTCGGAGACAAAAATACCTTGCTCCGTTATCGTATTGGAAGGCAGACCGGAGTCCTCATCATACAACCAGTATTCACCAGTCGGCACATCATATCTGAACAGGCCGAAGGAGTTAGAAAAAAGAACCTGACGATCATCCAATACTTTCACACAGCTAACCGGAAATCTTTCGAAATCCTGTCCACGGTTCTGGCGCTCAAGTTTTCCGTTGTTTAATTTCAGAAGCCCTTCACTGGTGGCCAGCCAAATTACGTCTCCCTGAACTGCCATGTTATTCACATTAAAATCACCACGAACTTCGAAAGAAAGTGGCGGGCTGACATTCCGGAAAACCGAATCACCATGAGCCTTCAGAAAGATGTAGCTACCCTCACCGTTGGCTAATGCGTAAATGCCTCCCTCCGCCTCGCCAATATGATTGATCTCGCTGTGACCAATGTTCTCCACTGGAAACGATCTTACAGTAAAATCTTTTTCGATCCGAATGATGCGCTGATTACCCCCCTGACTAAGCCAAAGATTACTATCACTGGCCAGATATAAATGATGAACAAAGTTTCCTTCATCGGAAAAATCAAATGCCTTCACAATCTTTTCATCGTTAAAAAGTATCACCCTCCAACTTGTCGCTGCCCATAATCCTGCAGGGCTCCACTCCAGACTCTGGAAGTAGTTTGATTTGTCCTGCATCATCACCCTTCGCTCCCAGTCCTCGTCTCTCGGTGAAAGCTTCACAAGTGTTTCTTTGGATGCATAATACATGTTCTTGTCCGGATCGCTTGCCATCCCGACAATAAAGTGCGTTTGTGAATTAAGATCGGCGAGAGCAAACGTATTAGTCTGAACAACTACCAGGCCTTTATCGGTAGATACCCATATGTCTCCTTCCTTGCTTTCATACGAGTTGTTCACGCCGTTGAAATTGTATTGGAACTCTTCCCATTCGAGATCGCGCCCGTATCGGATTCTATAAAGATCAGGTCCGTAAGTAGAAACAATTATTGACGAATCCCTTGTGAGCTTCAGATCTGAAACTCCTTCGACTGGAAATTCATTGATGGGACGGCTGATGTTTCCGCTTCTAACTTCCCCTACGAAAAGCCCTGCCCGCGCAGCAATGTATACTCTGCCGTCATGGTACAGCACGCCGCTCACCTCACGCGGGAAAGCTACGGCGATCTCATCAAATTTTTCAGCACGCGCGTCATACCTGAAGACCGTACCGTGATAAGAAACGACGTAAAGATTTGACACATCATCTTCAAAGAATGAGAATGATCGAACAAAGACCGACGTACGGTTGCTTTCGCCGAAATCAAATCTGTTTACTTTTTCTCCATCATACCTGACAACTGACCGGGGTTCTCCTAACCAGATATTGTTGGCTTTGTCCTGATAGATTGATTTTGGATAGGATATCGTTGAGTCCGAGAGATAACGCTCTCCCCTGAGAATGGGTTTGAACGTTACGGTATCGACCGCGTTTTGTATTTCAACCAGATCGAGATCGCTGAAAGCCAGGAGACGACCTGTGGAAGTATGCAGAAATCCTTTAGCGAACTGACTTCTCAGCGCCTGTTTATAGGTAGTGAATCTGGCCCCGTCATACTTCACCAATCCGTCATCGGTGGCAATCCAGATATACCCAAGGGAATCTTCAGTTACGGATTTGATTACGTCGCTGGGAAGTCCCTGCTCGACGCGATATTGCCGAAAGCGATAATGCTGGGCATCAAGGGTTAGGCAGGCAAGAAGTAGGATTATTATGGCCAGTCCACGCATACAAAGTCCCGCGCATATTCGGGACGAATATAGGCCCATTCAAGGGAAAACCCTATTAGCTCTTGATTTCTCTGGTAACTTTGCCGTCTATTCGTTCCATATGAAGTTCGATGCATTGAATCTTTCGCCTGCTGAACTTGTCAACCTTTATGAAGGTTTGCTCAGACCGCGAATGATAGAAGAGAAGATGCTAATCCTTCTCAGGCAAAATAAGATCAGCAAATGGTTTAGTGGTATTGGCCAGGAGGCAATCGCTGTTGGTATAACAAAAGCTTTGCACGATGATGAATACATTCTTCCTATGCACCGCAATCTGGGGGTGTTCACCAGCAGGAATCTTCCTCTCGAGAGACTTTTTGCCCAATGGCAGGGAACACCGATGGGATACACCAAAGGACGAGACCGGTCTTTTCATTTTGGAACACGGCAACATCATATCGTTGGAATGATTTCCCATCTCGGGCCTCAAAACGGTGTGGCTACTGGCATCGCCCTCGCTTCAAAGCTTCGTCATGAAAAAAAGATCACCGTGGTATTCAATGGCGATGGGGGAACAAGTGAAGGAGACTTTCACGAAGCAGTGAACGTCGCGGCGGTGTGGGATCTTCCTGTTGTGTTCGTCGTAGAGAATAACGGGTACGGACTTTCCACTCCGGGGAGAGAACAATTCCGCTGCAAATCATTTGTCGATAAAGCCATAGGATATGGAATCGAAGGATTCCGCGTAGACGGCAACAACATCCTCGAAGTTTATTCGACGGTGAAACAGATTGCTGAAAAGATGAGAGAGAATCCTCGCCCTGTTCTGCTGGAGTGCGTCACCTTCAGAATGCGCGGTCATGAAGAAGCGTCGGGAATAAAATATGTTCCCAAAGAATTGATCGATGAATGGGCGGCAAAAGATCCACTGGATAATTATGAACGTTTTCTGCTGACTGAAAAGATCATCACTGACGAAGACGTCCGTAAAATTCGGCTGAACATCAAGAATGAAATAGAGGAAGGACTTCAGATAGCATTCGCGGAGCAACACCCCGAGCCCGATACCAACATTGAGATGAATGATGTTTATGCACCATTCGCATCAAATGAAATTCTACCGCAGGGTCCCCGCAAAGAGAGACGCTTTATCGATGCAATCAGTGATGGCTTAAGGCAGAGCATGGAGCGTTTCCCGGAACTGGTGTTGATGGGACAGGACATCGCGGAATACGGTGGCGTATTTAAAATTACTGAAGGCTTCGTGGAGAAGTTCGGAAAGCCGCGGGTGCGCAATACGCCGATATGCGAAGCCGCTGTCGTTGGCGCGGGTCTGGGCCTTTCCATCAAAGGCATGAAGGCGATGGTCGAAATGCAATTTGCTGACTTCGTGTCGGAAGCCTTCACACAAATTGTGAATAACCTTGCCAAGTCTCATTGGCGGTGGGGACAAAATGCAGATGTTGTGATCAGACTACCGACAGGTGCCGGGACAGCTGCGGGGCCTTTCCATTCGCAAAGTAACGAAGCCTGGTTCTTCCATACGCCGGGTTTGAAGATTGTTTATCCGTCCAATCCATATGACGCTAAAGGTTTGCTTTGCGCCTCATTCGAAGATCCTAACCCTGTTTTGTTCTTCGAACACAAGCTCATGTACAGATCAATCAAACAAGAGATCCCTGACGATTATTATACCGTGGAGATTGGGAAAGCCAAACTCGTGACTGAAGGTAGCGATATCACCATTGTTACCTATGGGATGGGCGTCCACTGGGCAAGGGAAATCCTCGCAACTATGCCGGATGTATCGGCGGATATCATTGACCTTAGAACCTTGCTTCCGTGGGATTGTGTCGCGGTGAAGGAGTCTGTGCAAAAGACGGGGAGAATACTAATCCTGCACGAAGATACGTTAACTGGCGGGGTAGGAGCGGAAATCGCCGCATGGGTCTCTGAGCATTGTTTTCCTTATCTGGATGCACCCGTGATGAGAGAGGCCGGTCTGGACACTCCTATTCCTTTCGCGCCGACCCTGGAGGAGAATTTTCTGCCAAAGGGACGACTAAAGTACAAGATTGAAGAGTTGCTCAAATTTTAATTAACTTAGCTGGTCTAAGTCAATTTTTTGAAGGTTTCATCCGGAAATATCAACAGCTCAAGCTGGAAGACCGTATACCTTGCGGGTGTCCTGTTGTTGCTATTGCTGTTTTCAACCCCGGTTCTGTCTCAGAACACTAAAGGGGACAGGCCGGCATCATCTCGTGAAGGTCGGTTTAAAACTCAGAAAAAAGATCGGAAAGGCCCTGGTGTTCAGTCGAAGAGAATCCGTCAGGGCAGATCAGCTGCTAATAGCGGCGGGACTCAATATACTCCCCGGAAGAATGCGCGCGGCGGCGAACGCTCGGGGCGTCCTCTGAGACCGGTCTGGAGTAATCGCCAGCCCAGTGAAAAGCAAAAAGCCTGGAAAGGAGATATTACCGGAAGAAAAATCCGTCATAAAAACGAATCATCGACTTCGTCTGCCAACGTACATCGGCAACCTTCCCGCACAACACGCAAGGTAGTACCTGATCGCGAAGGTCGAAGAAACGTCGTCTCGGGCCGTTCTGTCCGCGTTCGCTCCGTCAGCGGATCCGTCACGAAAGTTTATCCTCAGCGCGGAAAATTCGTCAACAATCCCTCGCGAATCCCCCGCGACAATGAACGTGCCGTTTCGAATCGAACCCAACTTGCAAGGATCAAGACTCTCGAGACACGGAAGCCACCTCCGGGTAGAAAGGTGCGCATTGTACCACGTACGGCATCGAGCCCATACATCCGCCATAAAAGCATTAACGTCTACGCGAACTTTAAACGCCCGAGGCAAAAAGGAGAAAAGAGGGCTACCACAAAGGATCTCGCCGGAAGGAAGATCCGAACCAAGAATTTTGAAACTCCGTCGGTGGGAGTCATTAAAGCACCACGTCTGAAAACATCCGGCTTCGGAGGAAGAGATCGTCCTTACAGAGGTCCTTCCGGATCATACAGAAGCGCCAGCGGACGCAATTCGGGAGCGTGGTCCGGAGATATTTCCAATCGAAGGATTCGCAGCCGTTCCGGCAAACAGGATTCCGGTGGAGGAATGTTTAGCCGGTCCCGGTCGGCTACCCGGACAGGTCGTGTTGGATCTCCCATCGCCGTGAGAGCACCCGGGATTGGTGCCCAGGGCATCGGTAATTACCGGGGTGACAGAAGAGGATTCCGTGGTTTCCGGAACCAGGGTGAACAATATTCGGGCGCTGGTAAAACAGGGCGCCGTGCCCAGGGTGGAGGCAGCGTAAGTGGCAAGCGTTGGAATAATAACGGTGTGCCGCTTCCGGTCCGGACAGGCAGGGTAAATACTTCCGGCTTCCCCGGAAAAATGCGCTTGTTTCAAAACAGACCCGGCTTTGGCGATCAGGGAGAAGGGTATTCTGGTGCTATCAAATCGGGCCGCCCCGTGAAAGGTGGCGGAAGTGTCAGCGGGAAGGTCTGGAATAACGATGGACGTCCTTTGGAGGGCCGCCTTCGCTCGCAGCGCGGTTATAATTTCACTGGAAACATCAAATCAAAACGCCCGGAGAAAGGGGGTGGCTCAATCAGTGGAAAATTATGGAACAATGGAGAGAGGCCGATAGAGTCGCGGTTCCGCTCGCAGCGAGGATATGATTTTGCAGGCAACATCAAAGCGAAACGTCCCGCGAAAGGTGGCGCCAGCATCAGCGGGAAGCTGTGGAATAACAATGAAACACCAATTGATGGGAAGACTTTTCCAGCTGATGCACGCAAGGTCAGCGGGTATCCGGGAAAGCTGAAGCTGTTTGAAAATCAGCCGGGATTCAATGACCAGGGAGAGGAATTCACAGGCTACATCAAGCTATCACGCCTGAAGAAGAATTATGTGCAGAACAAACACGCCCACGAGGAATCTATAAAGAAGAAGAAGCCGCAGAAGGAAGTATTCGTTGTGGAAGGCATGGCCGTAAAGGTGAAGACAAGGCCATATGTAGAAAACAAAAATGCCGCGGAGGAGAGTCTTCGTAAACTGAAACCGACCAAAACTGATGAGGCTGTAGGTGGACTACAGGTGCGGGTGAAACAATACAATTACAAGCAGAACCCGAGTAGCGCAGAGGGAGCTTTGAAGGTACGAGAACCGGGACGGGCGTTTGCCCGGGCAACGGACTACCAGGGGAATATCAAGATGCAGAAGTTCAAAATGTTCGAGCGGAACAAGGGGCTTCATCCGGATGCGACATTCGTTCGTACCAACAAGAATAACGTAGATGGGGAAAGAGATGCCGTGACGAACTTAAAACTATGGTGGGCGCGTTTATTTAAGAAACAGGACAACCAGCCTGTGCATCTCAAAGAGAAGCTCAAGAAGCCAAGGTATGACAATGGCGAGCAGGGGTTGTGGTATGATTAGATTTGACTATGAAATGGAATGCGTTAAGGTCTGTTGACCAGATCAAGGATATAAAGTCGGAATCGAAAGAAGCTCCGGTATTAATTTTCAAACATAGTACGCGATGCAATATCAGCCGTACATCGCTCGATCGTCTTGAAAGAAATTGGAAGGACGAAGAGATGAGCAATGTCCGGTTGTATTTTCTTGATTTATTGTCTTACCGTGAGATAAGCAACTTCATCGCGGAGGAGTTCGGCGTCGAGCATGAGTCTCCCCAGATCTTGATTATCCGAAATGAGAAGTCCACGTTCGACCGGTCACACTTTGAGATCGAATATCAACAGATCCGCGCGGCCCTCAAAAGTTGAAGGTGACCACCTGCTTCAACGAATCAGATAAGCTCAGTGCAACGGGACATGTGAGCGCAGCACGTTTAAGTTTTTCCTTCTGTTCCGGAGTGGCATTCAAATTTTCGTGATAGAAGTTGACATGGATTTCGGCAATCTTCCGTGGATTTGATGCCATAACCTTTACGATTTCGGATTTCAGTCCTTCGAGATTAATACCTTCCCGTTCTGCGAGCATGCCCATAAGGGTCATCATACAACTGTTCAGGGAGGCACAGGTGAGGTCGGTAGGACTAAATGCTTCTCCTTTTCCGTTGTTATCGGGAGGCGCATCGGTTATGATCCGGTTTCCGGACCGAAGATGAGAGACCTCTGTTCGAAGCTTGCCCTGATAAATTCCGGTCATTGACACCATTCGAATAAGTTTAAGGGTAATTTTTGCGTTAGCTGATTTAAAACCTAAATTTATCTTAACATTTTGTATTCATGCATCGCGCACCTCGCATTTTAGTATTACTGTTTTTACTTAGTTCTCTCTCCGTTGGGTCGTTCGCGCAGACGCAGGACAGCTACGATTACCAGTCTGAGTTCATTTGGGGAATTAACAAGAACACATCCGGCGGTCTTATCGGTGGATTGGTATTCAAGAAAGCGCGCAAAAGAAGCGAGCGCGTCCCGGAAACGTTTGGATTAGAGATCATGAATGTGAAACATCCTCAGGAAGTTCGCCGCAATTCCGTGATTTCGGGAAACTATTTCATTTTCGGAAAGGCAAATTATCTGTATGCCATTCGATTGCAATACGGCCGTGATCTTGTTCTTTTCAAGAAAGCGCCGCAGCAAGGAGTGGAGATCAAAGGGGTATTTGCGGCAGGCCCCACGTTGGGCGTGGTCGCACCGTATTATATTGAATATTTCCCTTCCACTTCGGACAATTTCGCCGTTCGCGGGCAGTATAACACAAGGATTGATTACACTTTGATCAATGGAACGGGACGGATTTTCGAGGGAGTTGGTGAATCGAAGATTGTTCCTGGCGCCAATATCAAGGCGGCCGTCAATTTTGAAATTGGTTCGGTAAAGAGTCAGGTAACGGGTTTTGAAGCCGGTTTTCTGGTTGATTTTTACTCGAAACCAATTGAAATAATGCCCGCCACAAAAAATTATTCTGTGTTCCCTACTGTTTTCCTAACAGTTTTCTACGGATCACGGAAATAACGAAGAAAATATTTTATCGAAACTGTGACGTTTTTATAACTTTGGGATTCTAATCCTAGTAAAAAAGAAATTTCTAAACCTATGGAACCGAAAAAGACGGAAAAAGCGGATTTGACGAACAGAACGTTCCTGTTCTTCAATATTGGACTGATCGTAGCACTGCTGCTAGCGATTTTTGCCTTTACTTTTAAAGTAGAAGATGAGAATACAGGATTGGATGCAGCTGCTAACCAAACGGTCGTAGAGGAGATCATGGAGGTTCCTCCTACTGAACAGTTACCCCCTCCCCCTCCAAAAATAGAACAGCCACAAATTGTTGAGGTGCCCGATGAAACTGAGATCGAAGAAGATCTTGAAATCGACATGGACACTGAAACCGACGTGAAAGAAACAGTCGCTGAAATAGTAGTCGCTCCTGTAATCGAAGAACCTAAGGAAGATCCTAACACGATCTTTACGGTCGTGGAAGAAACAGCTGCGCCAATCGGTGGAATGTCAGCGTTCTATGAATACGTTGGTAAAAAAATTAAATATCCTGCTCAGGCGAAACGTATGGGCATCGAAGGAAAAGTGTTCGTTGAGTTTGTCATTGAAAAAGACGGATCTATCACCGACGTAAAAGCTATCAAAGGTATTGGTGGTGGTTGCGATCAGGAAGCGGAGCGAATCCTTGCAACAGCTCCTAAGTGGAAGCCTGGAAAGCAAAGAGGTAAGCCAGTCCGTCAGAAAATGGTGTTGCCAATCAACTTTAAGCTTGGATAATTTTAATGGAATATATCTTCAAAGGCCGGACCGTCCCGGCCTTTTTTTTTTGCGAGGCCAGGGAGGTTTTCATCTTGTTAAGAAGAAATAGTCGTCATGAATTTCATTACTCCTTTGTCGAGGCGCCGAATGAAATCCGTTCCGTTTGCAGAATAATTTTTAGTCTCGTTCTCCCTTCGTTCTTCCTATACGAAACCTATACGGATCCTTCGTTCTTCGTAGCTTCATTCATTCCAATACGCAACTCATTGCGTCGCATGTTGCAGAAGTACACGTGAGATTTCTGGCACGTTTGATGTGATCGGCGCAAACCGCAGAATTGTCTCAATATCTGTGACGAAATTTCTTCGCGCGCATTCTGTAGGTAATCAAACACTAAACCTATGGAACCGAAGAAAAATCCGAAGGTGGACCTTCGTAGAAAATCATTCTTGTTTTTCAACATTGGTCTCATCACCGCGCTCCTTCTGGCAATTTTTGCATTCTCATTTAAGGCAACCGATCACGGACCAAAGATTGATGCCGATAAGACGATGCTGATTATTGATGATATCCCACTAGTACCTGTCACCACCATCGAAACGCCCCCACCACCCAGGCAGGTGATCCCGGTTTTTATCGAAGTGAAGAATGAGGATGACATCGACCCAGACCCTCAGATTGAAGTTCAACTCGACGATCTGGAAGACATTGAAATCCCCATCGCACCTGTGATTACCGTGGAGCCGGAAGAAACCAATGAACCATACCTCTTCGTCCAGGAAAGCGCCGCACCGGTTGGCGGAATGCAGGAGTACTTACGTTTCATTTCAAAGAACCTGAAGTATCCCGCAAAGGCTCAAAGAATGGGAATCGAAGGAAGAGTGCATGTTGGATTCATCGTTGAACGCGATGGATCACTGTCGGATGTTCACGTGATCAACAAAATTGGCGGTGGCTGTGATGAAGAAGCCCTGAGAGTTGTAATGCTTTCAAAATGGACTCCCGGGAAGCAGAGGGGCAAGCCTGTCAGACAGAAAATGGTTTTCCCGATAAATTTTAAATTGCGCTAAATCGTTTGAAAAGCCCGAAATCAATCGGGCTTTTTCTTTTTACATCTTTTGTTAACCGGTTTTGAATTGTTTCCGTATAACCTCACTGCTATGGCATCCAGTCGTAGTATAAACCGATAAGGATTATGGAACTGAAGAAAACCCCACACGCTGACCTTTCGAGGAAGTCTTTTTTGTTTTTCAATATTGGTCTGGTTACTGCGCTGTCGCTCTCAATATTCGCGTTTACATACAAGACAACGGATTCAGCACCTGCATCTGATCTGATCAATAATCAGGCACAACTGGAAGAACTTATTGAAGTTCCTGTTACAGAGCAGTTGCCTCCACCTCCACCGAAAATAGAACAGCCTACGATCGTAGAAGTAAAGAACGACGTTAAAATAGAGGAGGAGATTGAGATCGACATGGACACTGAAAACAAGGAAATCGAAACTTCTCAGCCACATGTTCCCGTCACGGTTGTGGAGGAAGAAGAAGATCCTAATACACTCTTCACGATAGTTGAAGAATCCGCTTCTCCTGTGGGCGGTATTAACGCCTTCAATGCTTTTGTTTCTCAGCACATCGTATATCCAAACCAGGCACGTCGTATGGGAATTGAAGGCAGGGTTTTCGTTGAGTTCATTGTTGAAAAGGACGGAAGCATCACTAACGTAAAAGCGCTCAAAGGCATCGGCGCGGGATGTGATGAAGAAGCTGTCCGTGTGGTGAGCATGGCGCCAAAGTGGAATGCTGGTAAACAACGTGGTCGTGCAGTGCGTCAGAGAATGGTACTGCCAATCATTTTCAAGCAATCACAATAGGATAAAGTTGGTAATCGCCTTACGGGAGCTTAACGCGATCATCCAGGCTGATCATTTTATCAATAGCCCGAGGATAAGCCCGCCCAGTATTATCACTGTGCTGGGCACTCTTGTGAATAGCACCAGGCAAAAAGTAGCTACGGTAACAAACAGGTTCATATAAGTATTCTCCAGCGGCTGGTAAAGAATGACCGCTGATGTTGCTACCAGTCCGGCACTCGCTGCTGTGATTCCTTCCAGTGAAGCCCGTACAACACGATACTTCTTCAAGCTCTCCCAGAATCGTATTACAAAAAATATCAGAAACGTTCCTGGCAGGAATATACCTGCCGCAGACATCAGCGCTCCGATGAGGCTGCCACCAATCCCTTCATCCCTTGAGGAAAGCGCTCCAATGTAAGCACTGAATGCGAAGGCGGGCCCTGGCAACGCCTGGGCTACTGCATACCCTGAAAGAAATTCGTCATGTGATAAAGGATGGTGCAAAGGCTTAGGTGCAAACTCTCTTTTCATTTTCGTCTTTAGCCTCGTGGCCTTGGTCTGACTGTTTTCTTCCGGCGGCTCAACAAACTCTGTGTAAAGCAACGGTACCAGTACCTGCCCACCTCCGAATACAAGACTTCCGTTCCGGTAGAAGTTCTCAAAGAGTTTCACAGGAAGAGCTCGCGTTACTCCACCGAGGATAGCAGCGAAAACCAGCACCCCCGCCCAGAGCAAAAAATTCTCCCATCTGATCCGGATGCGTTGTTTTTCTTCCTGAGGCTGCGCCCTGAATTTGAGCGAAGTAATGAGGCCGGCGCCGATGATGATTGCCGGAAAAACAAATGGGGTCTGAAAGAAATATGAAAGCACCGCCGCAGTGATCATAATGACAATACCTGTTTTTGTACGTATTGTTTTTTGAGTGATCATCCACGCGCCGGAACCGACAAATCCGACTGCCATCGGCTGAATGAACCGCGTAAACTCAATCGACCAATTTTTTTGCTGAATGGAAGTCATGACTAATGCCGCGATTGTCATGAGCGTCACGGCTGGAAGGACCCACGCAAGCAAGGTTAAATAAGCAAGGCTTGGTCCTCCCATCCTGAAACCAATAGAAATGAGAATCTGGGTGGATGCGGGCCCTGGAAGCATCTGACACAACGAGTTAAGCTCCATCAGCTCAGCCTCGGTGATATAGTTCCTTTTCTGAACGAGAATTTTTTGAAAATATGTAAGATGAGCCTGTGGCCCCCCAAAAGTTGTAAGGGCAAGCAGGAACACGTCACGCAGGAAAATGTAATATCTGACCCGTTGAACCAAAACGGAAATTATTTCTTCAGTCCGATCTCCCTAAGACGTTGATTAAGGAATTCGCCTGCAGTAATGTCTTCCCATTGCTTAGGATGCTCCTTATCGACACACTGTGGCAAAGCCGCGAGACTCATTTCCGATCGTGGGTGCATGAAGAATGGAATAGAATACCTTGGCTTGTTCATCTGCTCCCGGGGAGGATTCACAACCCTATGTATAGTCGATCTTAGTTTTCCGTTTGTAAGACGCTCCAGCATATCGCCAACGTTCACCACAAGCTGATCTGGCAGCGCCGTAATCGGGATCCACTTGTTGTCTCTGCGAAGCACCTGAAGACCCTCGGCACTTGCACCCATTAAGAGAGTAATCAGATTGATGTCTCCGTGTTCCGCCGCGCGAACAGCATCCGATGGTACGTCATCAGGCTTGTCAATTGCGTAATAGTGAATCGGTCGAAGAATGCTATTCCCATGCTTTACCTTTTCTTCAAAATAGTTTTCCGGCAGGTTCAATCCTATGGCAATGGCATTCAGCATAAGGTGCCCTGTTTTTTCCAATGCACGAAAAACATCGACGGTACTTTCCTTAAATCCCGGAACTTCATCAGGCCACAAGTTAGCGGGGTAATTTTCCTTCCGGAGGATGTTATCAGGCAACTCTTGCCCTATATGATAAAACTCTTTGAGATCACCAGTATTCCTTCCCTTCGCGTGCTCCTTCCCTTTGCCGGTATACCCGCGTTGCCCCGCAAGGTCTGTCCTTTCATATTTCTTCTTAGTCTCGTCAGGAAGGGAAAAGAAAGCGATAATAGATTTGTAGATATCTTCCTGCATTGATCGCGACAGGAAGTGATTACGAATCGCCACAAAACCTATGTTGTTATACGCATCGCTGAGGGCCTGAACAAATTTGCTTTTCTTCGATGGGTCGTCACCGTAAAAGTCGGCAAGGTCAAGCGAAGGGATTTCATCGTACAGAATCTCAGCCATAGGTATTTATTACTTCGGTCGCAAGCTAAAAATTTTTGAGTAATTTTGCGTACTGCACCTGGCAACCATAACGCCGATGTCTGGCCTGATATTTATGTGTCTGGTTGGAAAACACAACGTATTCTTTAACCCCCTAAGATCATGAAAACTTCCCGCAGAACTTTTATCGAACAAGCTGCCAAAGCTACTTTTATAGGATCAGTAATACCGACCATCTCCTTTGGTGGAGCCGATGAAATCTTTACAAGCGAAGGACTGCAATTTTCCCAGGTTAAGCTTCCTTACGAGTATGGTGCGCTCGAGCCTTATATAGACGCCACCACAATGGAATTGCATTATGGAAAGCACCACGCCGCGTACGTCAAGAACGTAAATGAGGCGATTGCCGCAGAAAAGATCAGCTATAAGGATGAGAAAGACTTTTTTGCCAATACTTCGAAGCTTTCAGCAAAAGCCAGAAACAACGGGGGCGGCGCATGGAACCACAACTTCTTCTGGCAGGTGATGAAACCAAAGGGAAGCGGAACCCCTTCGGGTAAGGTGGCGGAGGCGATAAACGCGTCATTCGGCTCCTTCGACAAGTTCAAGGAAGAATTCACTCAGGCTGCCATGACGCGATTCGGGTCCGGATGGGCATGGCTGGTTTCAAACAAAGGCAAGCTTCAGATAGGATCCACTCCTAACCAGGACAATCCGTTAATGGATAATAGTGATCTGAAAGGAACTCCATTGCTGGCCCTTGACGTGTGGGAGCACGCATACTATCTAAAATATCAAAACAAGCGGAACGAGTACGTCAGCAACTGGTGGAATGTAGTTAACTGGGACGAGGTCGCCAAACTCCTGAAGTAAGCGCTGATCTCCCTGAAATAACATCACGTCAGGATTTCACGCAACACCTGTAAAGATTTTACATTTTGCAGTGATCCTGAATGCTCATTGTAAAAACCGATTAGCAGGTCGAGCAATTCACGGCGTTGCACCGTTGTGATCAGTATGGGGGTCAGGTAATCCGCGCGTAACATCTGCATGATGATCTCTTCTATGGATGGATCGGTAATGCGACCTCCCAGTACTTCATTCACATTCTGCGCGCCAAAGCCAAGAAACCTGCTAAGCTTAAGCATGAACATCAGGTGGAAATTCTGGACCGGGCCCGGGATCGAATCCAGCGTGATAAGCGAAGAAAAAAGAAACTCACAAAGCCCGGAGGCATGGCTTTCTTCTTTGATCGTCTTATTGATCACTTCATTGATAAAGATCGCGATTGATGATTTCGTCACATCAAGATGAAGTGTTGAATAAGGATGAACACACTTCACTTCTTTGATGCGATTAATGTTCGCATTCTCACGATGATAAACCACAAGCTCAAGAAGTGTTAATGGCTGGTACAATGCCATCCTGCTTTTGGTTGAGCGACTCCTCGCACCATTGATTATATAACTCTGCAGACCAAAGCTATCGGTGAATATGGTTATGATGATAGAGCTTTCTCCGTATTTGGTAAACCTGAAAACAACGCCTCTTACTTTATGCAGCACAACTAACCTGATTAATTTATCACAGCGATCTTACCCACTACACTTTCACTTCCATCAGGTCTGACAGCAAACACAAGAAACACCCCGGTGGGGACACGGCGTCCATAATGGTCGCGCACATTCCACGATGCAGTTCCTCCATTCGCGACAGTCTGAAATATGAGCTTTCCCGCCACGTCTGTGATTTTCACTACCGCATCCGTTGCAAGGCCCGATATCCCCACCTGGCCGGTAAAGTTTTCAACAACCGGGTTTGGGAAAATTTTGATATTATCGAACAGGCCATTACTTGCAGACGCGTCGCTCCTGAATGAAACAAGTCCGGCATCAGTGGCAAAATAAACTTCACCAGAGGATTGATTAATTGCGATATCCATAATCTTGTCGGATAAGAGCGGACTATTGGCAGAGGTATAATGCCTGATCAGTTGTTCTCCTGTCGGATCGAAGAGCCACACGCCACGCTCTGTCCCCATCCACTTTCGGTTTCCACCATCAACCGCGATAGCCGTAACTTTTTCGTCACGCAGGAGAAAACGATTTTCGAAGATAGGTTTCACAGCATCGTTGTCCTTGTCGTAAAAATATGCCACACCCGCATCCGTCCCTGCCCATACATAACCATCCCAATCCACGGCGAGAGAATACACTGCGCTGCTTGGAAGCTCACCTCTGTTATCCAGTTCGTCGAGGAAAACACTTTCATTCGAAGAAGGAGAGTACACTACGATTCCTCCGCCAAATGCAGGGTTCGTAACCATCCATACGTTGCCTTCGAAATCTTCAATTATCTTCAGGGGATGCACCGCCTGCGAAAAAGGGAACAGCACGGATCGCCATTGATTTTCCGTTGTAAGCAAATGCAATGAGGTCGACGTACCCTGATTGGCAACCCACAGCCCAGCCGTTGTAGAAATTATGTCGGTTATCCGAACGTTCCTGTCCGGTGGATTGACATTTACAAGAGTGCTGTTGGACTCGTCATAAATTTCCTGGGTGGAACTTCTATAGACACCATACCCGAAAGATGCAAGAAAGACATCACCGGCTGGAGTAACCGCCACGCCCGTGAGGTCTTTCACCGGAGAAGATGACGAGGTCCATATTCCATCCTTAAACATGCTTAGCACTCCTTCATTCAGAAGAGCAGCAGTACCTGAAAATCCACCTGGAACTGAATATAGCGTGTTGTTAAAAAACGAAAGCCTATGTGATATGTCCTGAGCCGGACCGTTCGGTACGATTGACTCGGTCGAACCATCTTTCATAACTACAACGCCATTGCGGCTGTCGCCTACCCATAGAGTTCCGTCATCATCAGCGATGGCAAAATTTGCGTTCTGGATTTGATCATGAGAAATTTCGACTATGTTGTGGTCGGCGTCTACCTTCCAGACGCGCCCTGACTCGCAGAGCACAAGTGACTGAGAAGATGCTTCCATGGAAGTGGCAACACGGCCTGCAAGGATATCGAGCTGATTCCATTGTTCGCCGTCGTATTGATAAAGTCCCTGGCCATTGACAAAGGCGTACAACTGCGCGTTCAACTCCTGGATGAAGTTCACACTTCCCGTAAGATCGCCCGAGGACATTCTTTTCCACTTGTTGAAGTCGAGCAAATTATCCGCCGGGTTTCCCGCGAGTACTCCCGCGTCTGTCGCAAGAAAAACGCTATCGCTGAAGAATGTAGTTGAGAATATTTTCAGGGTCTCTCCTGCTGGTCCAAGGTCACGCCATGTTTCCCGGATCTGGTTTTGATCAAGATCAAAAAGAAGTACGCCATAATCAGTAGATAGATAGCAGAGTTTTTCATTAAAACTGATATCATAGATTTCGCGCGGACCTGTAAGCACAGTGTTTTTCGCCGGATCAAAGTTCGTGGTATTCTTTTCGTCAATGACATCGAACGTACCACCCTTGTAGACAACAATTGTTTTTTTGGCGGAGGCATGATAGCCGATGAGTCTGATGTCGCTTCTGGTAAGCACGTTGAGCTTGTTCCAGGTGACAAAACTATTATCCGACTGATCGATCACCACCACGCCGTTGCGCGCTGCCGCGAATATTTTTCCGTTGCCACGTGCTACGCTGTTAATGTTATTATAGGAAGTGTGAATCCGCCATTCCCCCAAGGGAATAATTTCCTGCGCTACCGCCGGTATAGCGAATGCTATGAGAAAATTGAAAATGATCAGAGAAGAGCGCGTCATTTTTGTCTGTTCCTCATTCCTTCGAGAAAAGCTTTCCGGCTTCGTGCTTCATACTTTTCTTTTTCGCCCAGCATCAATTGACGATCATCGTTCGATAGTCTGAACGAGAATGAAGCGAGTTCGCCGGTGCGTGCGCATATCGCATGAACTTTCGTAACGAATTCCGCGACTGCCAGAAGCTGTGGCATCGGTCCGAATGGCCGGCCTTCGAAATCCATATCGAGCCCTGCAAGAATCACTCTCTTTCCTCCATTCGCTAAAGTATTGACGACTTCCACAATGCTGTCGTCGAAAAACTGTGCCTCATCAATTCCAACGACATCACAATCTCCGGAAAGCAGAAGGATATCACTGGCAAAGTTTACAGCCGTTGACCGGATCATAGTCTCATCATGCGAAACGATATGCTGAGGATGATATCGCTGATCAATGACAGGCTTGAATATTTCAACCTTCTGATTTGCAATGATGGCACGATTCAGCCGGCGAATCAGCTCTTCGGTTTTACCGGAAAACATGCATCCGGCGATCACTTCAATCCAGCCTACATTGCCCTTGTCTTTCCGTCCGCCAAAATGTGGTTCTACGAACATTCACCGAATATTAAGCCCCTAAAATACAGGTTTTCCTCCACTTGCTTCTACAATGAAAGTCGGCAGAATGCATGGCGGAAAACTGATTTCTTCCCGAATAAGATAACGTCCAATGACCGGGAATGATAAAAGTACCAGCCGGGCCATCAATCACGCGCAATTCCTTACGCGTGAAACGTCGGGGGTAGCGAGTATTCTCGATTATCCATTAACTTTATAGCCACCAACAAATGTTGATTCGGAAATGGATGAAAAGATAAGTCTGGACGCTATTGCGCTTTACGCGGATGCATACTCAGGGAAACTGCTGAAGAACTTCTTTCAAAAGAAGGATAAAATCGCAGGGACGGAAATTCTTGGGTTCAGTAATGTGCAGCAGGTAAACCTTTTGATCATCAACGAGCTTTTCAAAAGCTGGAAAAATGAAACGCAAAAGGTCCGGAGTCCCTACTTTGATTATGACAATGAGGATGTAAAGGAAGCGCTGGACAATCTCATGAACGTTCTTTCGAGAAATATCTCGGTGTCGGAAAGAGACTTCACTCCGCTGGCACGACGAGCAGTAAGCCACGCCTTGCTAATCATATTCGATCCATACGATTTTTATTCTATGCTGATCACCGGCAACAACGATCAACTGGATTTTCATTCGTTGCGTGAGGAGATCAAATACCTTAAGGTGAACAAAGCACCGCTGGAGAAGCTTCTCGAAAAAATGGAGCAAAGAAATCTTGAACGGATTTCAGGGAACGAAGGGCTGGCCCTGCTCGATGAAGTTCTGGAAGAAGTTAGCTTCACTCCGGAAGATGTTGAAGAGTACATCGAGAAATTCAGTATTGTCTCCCCGCTGAATCCTAACAGGTTCTTCATTTCAGAAACACCAACTGCTCCCGCGAAGCCCGAACCAAAACCCGTCGCTCCACCGGTATCAACGCCTCCTGTAACTGCGAATGCACCAACTCCCCTTGTCACTCAGGAAAACAGACCGAAGGAACCACGAGCAACTGTCGCTGGAAATTTCAATAAGAACAGGAAGATCAAAGAAAGCCTGACCATCAATCAGAAGTTCATGTTCACCAAAGTATTGTTCCACGGTGATTTTGAATTGTTCACGCGGGCTGTTGACAGGCTGGACCAACTGGATAATCTTCCTTCTGCGCTGCGCTACATCGAAGATGAGCATGCGTCCACCTGGGACCGCGAGAGCGAAGAGTTCCACGAATTCATGGAGCTGGTAGAGCAGAGATTTTCCTAGAGCTTAAAGACGCTGCAGTACGTGCATACGGTGTGCATCCAGCTTTAGCAGGATGAACAACAACACCGTGAATCCCAGCAAAGACGATCCTCCGTAGCTAAAGAACGGCAACGGTATACCAATGACAGGGAACAGACCGATAGTCATTGCGATGTTGGTCGCGAAGTGAAAAAAGAAAATACAGGCTACGGAATACCCATACACCCTGGCAAAGCGATTCTTCTGTCGTTCGGCTATGAAGATTACCCTAAGGAATAAAGCGATAAACAACCCGATCATCAAAACACTTCCAAGCCACCCGTGCTCCTCACCAATCGTACAGAAGATAAAGTCAGTGAACTGTTCCGGGACGAATTTCAGCTTGGTCATCGTTCCTTCAAGGAAACCCTTACCCACAACGCCACCGCTACCTATCGCCACTTTAGATTGATAAACGTGATATCCAGCCCCCATGCGATCGTGGTCCGGATTTAACAATACCATGACACGCTTCTGATGGTGTTCCTCAAGAAGATTCGTGAATATCAACTCGACACCGAAGATTGTCGCTGCGAGAATGAAAGCCGCTGAGCTTATAATAATGAGTCGCTTTATTTTCTTTTTACGGTTTGTCCAGATGAGAAACCCCCAGATCACACCGATAAGAGAATAAAGAATCCAGTTTTGTTCTACCAACAACGTAAGGATGAAGAGTACGGCGACTCCAAGACCGACCAGGATAAGAAAGGGAGACATTCCTTCGCGGTAAAAGACGAGCACGAAGACGGTAAACACCATTGCTGTACCGTAATCTTTCTGAAGGAGAATCAGCATGATGGGTACGGCGATTAAACCGAAAGCGTAAATCTGATTTCGGAGTTGATCCATCCTGAATCCTATTCCGCCAATGAGCTTTGCCACTGCAAGGGCGGTCGCAAATTTGGCAAACTCGGAAGGCTGAATACCAAAGCTTCCCACGCCAAGCCATGACCTGTTTCCACCCACTTCCTTACCGATAAATGGTACCAGCAACAGAACGATCATGACTGCGCCATAAATGAAATACGCGAAGGTTTCATAGAACCGCATGTCCATGATAAGGATGGCAAGGATCAGCACGAGAGATACCCCAATAAAGAAGAGTTGCTTTCCGGAGTTAATGCCCCAGTCCCAGATTGTCTGGTTCTCGTCATAGCTTGCAGAATAAATATTCAGCCAGCCCCAGAACACCATAACGGCGTATAGCATCACCGTTACCCAATCCACTTTATGCGTTATGACTTCCTGCTGCCTCATTTTATGGTACAAACTGCCCGAACTCTCCCTTCAAAACATACTGCTCGATCTGCGGACGCTTAGTGCCTCCATATAGATACTTCTCTATCATGAGGCTTGCGATGGAGGCCGCCGCGCGGGCTCCCTGTCCGCCATACTCCACATAAACGGCAACGGCGATCTTTGGATCCTCCTTCGGCGCGAATGCGATAAACACCGAGTGATCCGGAACAAATGCCTGGCCTTTGCGCATGTTCTGAACCGTTCCCGTCTTTCCGCAGACCACCACATCTTTCAGAGAGGCGCGATACTGCCCTGTTCCTGACCGTATCACTTCCTCCATTGCGTCGGCGGCAATCTCAAAGTTCCTGGGATCAATGGTGGTATAATTCTTTTCCTGGTATTGCGGCAGAGGCTTACCACTACTTCCAATCTCTTTTACGAGATGCGGCGTGTAGAAGAAACCTTTGTTGGCTACAGTCGCAGCGAAGTTTGCCATCTGAAGTGGAACCACAAGATTTTCTCCTTCGCCGATCGCTATGGAATAAATGTTGGAGAACTTCCAGGGACGACCGCGATACGCCTTATCATAGTATGCGGGGCTTGGAACGAGGCCGCCTTTCTCACTAGGCAAGTCAATTCCCAATGGTCCACCGAATCCGAAACTGGTGATATGCTTGTGCCATTCCTCAAGTCCGAGACGTGTGTCCATAAAAGGATCGTTTGACTTCCCTTTGTTGAGCATGCGCCTAAGGACACCGTGGAAATATGGGTTGCACGAATTGGTGATGGCACCGCGAAGGTCCTCATTGCTGTGAGGTCCGTGGCACCCGATAATTGAGCGGTCGCACTTTATCCGAGTATCCGGAGTGATCACGCCTTCCTGAAGCGCCACCATCGCCTGAGCTATCTTAAAGATGGAACCAGGTCTGTACATCGCCATGAGTGGCCGATTGAACAGTGGTTTATTTGTATCGTTACTAATGAGGACATAGTTCTTACTGTAGTTGCGACCCGTAAGCATCAATGGATCGTAAGAAGGTCCGGAGATCATTGAAAGTATCTCGCCGGTTGCGGGCTCAATCGCGATGATACTCCCTGCCTTTCCCCTCATGAGATACTCACCATATTCCTGGAGATCGATGTCGAGCGTTGTGATAAGATCCTGACCTGGATAAGAAAGTGTATCGCTGTTGCCGTCATCGTAAGGACCTTTGATCACACCGTCCTTGTTTCGCATGAGGTACTTCACTCCACGTTTCCCACGAAGGTATTCTTCGTAATACGCTTCGATGCCGCTTTGCCCGATGTAGTCACGCTGGCGGTAGAATTTACTCTTGTCTCTGGCAAGCTGGTCCTTGGAGATTTCACTGACATAACCAAGTGCATTTGCGCCGGCCTTGCTGGCGTACGCGCGTGTAGTCCTGGCTTCAACATAAAATCCGGGGAAATCATCGATGTGATCCTGGATCCGCGCCATGTCAAGTGTGGAGAGCTGTCGGATGAATGCGTATGGCTGGAGTTCAGATGCCTTTCGATTCCGGATCTCCTGTTTGAAGACACGGAAGATCTCCTTCAGTTCAACTTTGGAGAGATTAAAGACCTGGCAGAACTTTGCGGTATCAAGGCGTTTAACCTCTTTGAGAACGATCATCAGATCGAACTCGGGGTTATTGTATACGATAAGTTTCTTGTTACGGTCGTAGATCGTTCCGCGGACGGGATACTGAGGAAGCTTCAGCACCGCGTTTACGTCAGCGAGATCCTTGTAACTTTCTTCAACTACCTGAATAAAGAAAAGCTTGATAAGGAATATCACTCCTACCAGGACGAATACGATTTGTATTATTTCTTTTCTTCCTTCGTTCATTTTGAACGCGCGAGTTAAAAAATCTTCCCCTTAAGTTAAGCTATTGACGGCCGATACGAAAACACTTTCGCGAATACGAAGTTGGTTAGCGGCGTCTTCCGGGAAACAAGAATTGAGCGATTAAAATTACAATAGTTGTAAATAAAGTGCTTGTCAAAACTTTCCACAGAGTGAAAAAGAACATCCCGAATCCTCCGGCCTCCATGAAGAAAAGCAGGGAGTGATGAAGGAAGATCAGCGGCACAGCATAAATCACAAACCATTGGACGCCGTTCATAGCGACCGAGGGGATGGAATTGCTGTCGTAACCACCCTGTGGCGTCAGGGAATTCAGCCAGGGGTTTCTCACATACATGATCATCACCGAAGCAAACGCATGAAGTCCGACACTTTCATAGAACATATCGACACATATCCCCATGAGAAATCCGAATCCCATCAGCACGATCGGGTTGGTTTCAACAGGCAGAAGAATCAGATAGAGGACATAAAGGAAGCAGAACGCCGTGTGATATATAACCACGTTCTGCAGGATCATCACCTGGTAAAGCAGGTAGACTACGAAAAGTATGATTTGCTGCGGTGTGATCCTGTTCATCTTTCCAGTTCCTGTACTTCAAATTCAAGCGAATCCTGCTCGTTCTTTAAAAAACTCTTCACTACCGATACATACGATAGCTTCCGGAAGTCCTGTGACACAGACACTGTAATATCGTAGGTCAGTGCTTCCGGACTCAGATGCTTTGCCGATACTGTTCCGATCAGAATTCCTTCGGGAAAAACCGCGTTGAACCCAGAGGTTACTACGGAGTCGCCGACCTCAAGCTGCACGTGTCTTGGGATATGGTTGAACTTCGTGAAGTCGGGGTTTCGTCCATCCCACTGCACACTTCCAAAATGATTGGTCCGCTTCAGGACTGCAGAGATCATGTAATCGATGTGAAGAATGGAGGTAACGACAGAATAATGGCTCGATACCTTCTTCACTTTACCAACTGCACCCAGCGGGCTGATGACAGCCATTCCAGGTTGGATGCCCGCATCTTCACCTTTGTTGATCGTGATAAAATTCTTGAAACGGTCCACCTGGTTATTGACGACTTTGGCACTGACAAAACCAAATCGACTTGCGAGAACTGAGTCGCTATACGTTACAGTGTATGAACTTTCGTACTCATTCTTATGCATCTCCAGTTGCCGGCGAAGGTCAGCGTTCTCTTCCGCAAGGGTCCGGTTTACTTCACTCAAAAGGAAATAGTCGCGGATACTCTGTGAGAAGTTATTGATGGATGCGACCACCGTGTTCGACGAGTTGAAAAATTTCGCTCCCTGATATTGGTTATTCTGCACTATCAGCCAGAAGCAAAATAATTCGAGCACCACGAAAGTAAAGAAAGCTCTGTACTGATAGATGAAAAGAAATAACCTCTCCATTTTCTAGCTACTGCATGAGTACAGCACGAAACTGAGGAAGATTCTTAAGGGTTTGACCGGTTCCCCGCACGACAGCGCGAAGCGGATCATCCGCGACGTGGATCGGCAGTTTGGTTTTTAGAGCTAATCGTTTGTCGAGACCGCGAAGCAATGCGCCTCCTCCTGTAAGGTAAATTCCGCGTTCGTAGATATCGGCGGAAAGCTCCGGCGGAGAAGTCTCAAGGGCCTTCAAGACAGCTTCTTCAAGCTTAGACACTGACTTGTCAAGAGCGAAAGCAACTTCAGAGTAGGATATCTTGATAGTCTTCGGAATACCTGTCATAAGATCGCGGCCGCGGATCTCGTAATCATCAGGTCCGTCATCCAGCTCGGTAAGCGCTGAGCCTACTTCAATCTTCACTTTCTCAGCAGAGCGTTCTCCGATGAGAAGGTTATGCTGACGACGCATGTAGTCGAGGATGTCACGGTTGAACGTGTCTCCGGCAACGCGAATAGATTGATCACAAACAATACCAGAAAGCGCGATCACCGCGATGTCAGTAGTACCGCCTCCGATATCCACGATCATATTACCGATAGGCTGATCGATATCGATCCCTGTTCCGATCGCAGCTGCGATTGGCTCGTAAACCATGTACACCTCTTTAGCACCGGCATGTTCGGCTGAATCGCGAACCGCTCTCTTCTCCACCTCAGTGATTCCTGAAGGAATACAAATCACCATGCGGTATGATGGCGGGAAGAGTCTCTTCCCTGTGTCGATCATCTTGATGAG
>JAEYXN010000291.1 GCA_023431285.1 Bacteroidota bacterium | reverse complement strand
AAGTAATGAATATCAAACTGATTGAAAATCTCCGAGAGGAACTTGGCGGTATTTATGGCGGAGGAATGTTTGGAAGTCTTGGCAAATACCCGTACCAGAATTATTCAATAGGCATCGCGTTGCCTTGTGGGCCCGAAAACGTTGATCAACTTATCAAAGCGACTTTTGATGAAATCGAAAAGATCAAAAAAGAAGGGCCTAAAACTGAAGACCTGGCTAAAGTAAAAGAAACATGGCGCCAACAGTATGAGGAGAATAAGAAAGATAATCAATTCTGGGCTCGACAACTGATCCAAAGCGTGGAAATCGGAACCTCTCCTGAACTGGTTCTTTCGTACATGGAACGAGTCGCTGCGCTGACGCCAAAAGACGTTCAGGAAGCCGCGAACAAATATCTTGATGTAAAGAACTACGTACAGGTAGTGCTGTATCCGGAAAAGTAAAGGGATAGTTCTGACTACCCCTTACTTGATTGTTATTCGTAACGAAGCGAATTAATCGGATTCACCATCGCGGCACGAAGTGAGCGGTAGCCCACAGTCATGATAGCGATGACGATGGTGATGATCAATCCGAGCACGAAAACGCCGACACCAATTTCAATCCGGTAAGCGAATCGATTGAGGAACTGTTGCATCGCGAATCCTGCCAGCGGCGCGGCAATCAAAAATCCAATTATGATCAGCTTTGCATATTCACGCGTGAACAGGAAAACGATGCTTTCTACCGATGCGCCCAGCGCCTTTCGAACGCCGATCTCCTTTGTCTTTTGATTCGCCATAAAGGTTGCAAGGCCAAAGAGCCCAAGACATCCGATGAAGATTGCCATGGAGGTGAACGCCGCAAGCAGGATAGACATCTTTCGTTCTCCTTCGTAAAACTCGCGGATACTTTCATCGAGAAAAGTGTATTCAAAAAGTTGTTCAGGGTATGTAGCTTCCCACTTCGCCTGAACTGCGTCCACAACCTGAGAGACATTGGCGAGATTGACTTTCAGAGCCATTGTCTTATACCCTTTGACATTGTTTAACAAAACAGTGGGCTCGATCTGCCGCTCAAGCGAAATAGTATGGAAGTCGCGAACCACACCGATAACCGGTAAATCACGTTTCCCTAAAATGATCGTCTTTCCAACAACGTCATTCGGATTTTGGTACCCGATGGTTTTTGCAAATGTTTCATTCACAATAAACCCATTGGCCGTATCAAGATCTCCTAACTTACTTCCACCGATCAACTTCAGATCATATACATCAATATAGTTTTCATCAGCGTGCTTCAACTGCGTAACGTATTCCTTCCCATCCCCTTCGATTGTAAAAGAAGTTTTTGAGACGCTGCCGGACGAAGGTGGTGTATTGGACATACTTACACCTTCCACTCCACGGATCCTGGCGACTTCTGTCTTGAGTGTTTTCCTCGCCGAAATTGATACTGCTTCCTCCCTCCCATCGGCCGGAAGAGGAAGTATCAATATAGCATCCTTGCTGAAGCCAAGATCTTTCTGCTGTACATAGTTAGTCTGCTGTACAAGAATGATCGTTCCGATGATAAAAAATTGTGAAATAAAGAATTGAAGTACGACAAGTCCGCTACGCAAAGCATAACCTGAACTTCCTCTGTTGGACACCTTGTTCTTGAGTGCGCGTACTGGTTTGTATCCTGAAATGACAAGTGCGGGATACATTCCTGATAGCAAAGCTACCCCTACTGTCACAACCGCGAGAAACAAAAATAGTTGACTACTTCCAACGTTCAACGACAATTGCATATTCAAAAATGGATTCAATAGCCCAAGAATGATTTGCGTAAACCCTATCGCCGCTATTACTGATACAATTGTGATCAAAGTTGTCTCACCAAGAAATTGGAGAACAAGCTGAAGACGAGTGCTTCCCAGTGTTTTTCTGATAGCCACTTCCTTGGAGCGTTTTATCGCTTCAGCTGTGGATAGATTGATGAAGTTGATACAAGCCGTAAGCACAAGTATCGCTGCAATTACCCCCAACGTGGTAAGCATGCCATCGGAAACAGTATTGTAATTGTACGTACCGAAACGCTCGTCGAAATGGAGTTTGCTTATCGGCTGGACAAGGAATTGCGCTTTGTTCGTCTCCGCATCAGGATTGTGCTTTTTGGTGAATGCAGGAAGTCTCTCACTTACCTTAGTGACATCTTCGCCTTCACGCAAAAGAAAATAACATTGCTCATCGCTCCAGATACTTCCCCAGCCATGCGCTTCCGTTTCCTTTTCAATTGTTGAATACGAGAGGATCAGGTCGAAGGGAAGATCTGTATTAACAGGCGCATCTTCCATAATTCCAGTAACCTTAAATTCCCGATTTTCAACTTTCAGGATTTCGCCTCTTACGTCGATACGCCCAAAGTATTTTTCCGCCAGACGTTCTGAGATCAATGCTTCATTTGGCTCATCAATACCTGAAGGACCATCTCCGTAAATCATATTTCTGTCGAAAATGTGGAAGTATGCTGGTTCAGTGTACACCACGCCCTTCTCTTCGAAAAATTTCTTACTGTCTGAGTTCGCTTGAGGAATCAGGATCAGCGCACCAGCCCGATAAGCGGTGAACAATACTTGCTCGGCCTCAGGGAAGTCAAGACGAAAAGCATCCGGTAAGACCGACGGTATTCCTGGTTGAAAATCAGGCCCGTTATTCCCTTCAGAGCTGTGGACTACGCAATATATACGATCCCGTTTAGAATGAAAAGTATCGAAGCTGTTGTGAAAACTTACGATAAGGAAGAGAATAATACTGCAGGTGATGCCAAGCGTCAGACCTGCGATATTTATATATGTTGAGGTGCCCTGCCGGAGAACGTTCCGGAATGTAGTCTTGAAGTAGTTATAAAGCATGGAGTGGATTCACTAATGGCTATTGCAAATTCAAGGACAATGCCACGGAGAAAACCGCATCTAATGTATCGTTTTGGCAATGTTCACAAGGTGATGATGTACAGATGCGCAGAAGCGTGTCCGCGACCGGACAATAATTTTCTTTGGGAACTCCTCGGGCTGCGCGGGTGTTTGAAAAACGAGTCCTATCTTTGTCCCATGGCACAAACGCTGATCATTATCGCTCTCTTTTCTGCCGCAATTTTCTATGTGGGCCGAATGATCTATAAGAGCTTCACCGCCAAAACGGGTTGTGCTTCTGGTTGTGGGAAGTGCGGCGTGGATTTCAATAAGATCGAGCAGCAGATCCAGAGAAAAGCTTAGACCCACACTTGCGTTCCTTCCGTACAATTACGGCAGATTTCAATTTCGCTTCTTGATCTGAACAAGGACTGCCGGAAATCCTGGTACTTCTTCCCGTTCCAAATTTCCGAGAATGATTCTTTGGACAGATCGCCAAGAACGTATTTACCATCCTTATCGAAACAGCACGGCACCACTTTCCCGTCCCATGTCACCACGCAGCTGTGCCACATTTTCCAGCAGTTGTCATTCCATTCGTTTTTGATCGAATACGTGCCATCATCATTGCGCCGGTATCTGGAATATTTTCCGTCTTCAGGAATAAGCGGTGAGCCGTTTTGATAATCATAGATTTGGGCCGTCTTAAAAACTACCTGATCAACTCCGAGTTCGCGGGCCAGCCGCCGGACATCCGCTATCTGATGCTCATTGGGTTTGACAACGAGAAATTGGAAAACAACGTGAGGGGTATGCGACCTCAGTTCCTTTTTCATGCGAAGGATATTTCTGGTTCCTTCTAACACTTTTGAAAGCTGTCCTCCCCTGCGGTAAGATTCATAGGTTTTCTGCGTCGTGCCGTCAATCGAAATGATCAACCGGTCCAGTCCTGACTCTATTGTCTTTCGCGCATTCTCTTCACTGAGGTAATGTGCATTCGTCGATGTGGCGGTGTAAATCCCTTTAGAGGAAGCAACGTCAACCATGTTAAGAAACCCGGGGTGAAGGAAAGGCTCGCCCTGGAAATAGAATGTCAGATAGCTAAGTGTGTCCGAAAGCTGTTCAATCGTGTTTCGAAATAATTCTTCCTTCAACATGCCGGTGGGCCGGGTGAATGATCTCAGTCCACTGGGACATTCGGGACATCTAAGATTACAGGAGGTAGTAGGTTCGAATGAGATAGATATCGGAAGCCCCTGAATACCGGGCATGGATGCAGCCGTGGACTTTCTGAAGCTCGAATAGATCTGCCAGGCGTTGCTGACACGTCTGATTGTTTGCTTCGAAAGCATATTGAGGCCGTCTCTGACACCGCCGATCATGTGGCAAGATACCGTTAAATGTACTACCGATACAGGGAATGTGCTTATCTTTCGAACTTTCGCATCTGACATGAAGAACCTCCTGATCATCGTGGTGTTTTGTTCTCTGACCGCCGCAGCTCAACAAATCGTCCCGCTGTCGGAACGTGCCGAGATCTCTGTCATTACATGCGGGCCCTCTCAAAGGGAGCTATATACTGCCTTTGGGCATAGCGCTTTTCGGGTCAAAGACCCTATCATCGGAATTGATCTCGCCTATAATTACGGCGTCTTCGACTTCAATCAGCCTAATTTTTATCTGAACTTCGCGAAAGGTTTTCTCTACTACCGCCTGGGCGTCGAAGACTTTGATGAATTTGTTTATCCCTACATATATTTTAATCGCAGCGTCCGCGAACAAGTCCTTGATCTTTCGAAAGAACAAAAGCAGAAAATATTTGAATACCTGCAGACCAACGCGCGACCCGAGAACCAACAATACCGGTACGATTATTTTTACAATAACTGTGCAACAAAAATCCGTGATGTAATTGTTGATGCCCTTGGCGAGAATACGGTTCACTTCGATGGGGCCTATATCAAAACTGAATACTCCATTCGCGAGCTCACAGACCTGTACCTCACAGAACAACCCTGGGGAGATCTTGGAATCGACATCTGTCTTGGGCTTCCTATGGACAAAACCGCTACTCCATACGAATACATGTTCCTTCCCGATTACGTCGAATCCGGGTTCAGTCACGCAACGGTTGATAATGGAAAGGGGTCATTGACACCAATTGTAAAACAACAACTAGTCATCAATGAAGTGCGGGAGATGGATTCTGAAAATAGCCTTCCTCATCCGTTGATCTTTCTGGGAGCCCTCGGTGCATTGGCTATTGGATTAAGCATATTTGACCTTCGTCGAAAGAAAATCAGCATCTGGTTTGATATCACCTTCTTCGCTGTCTGCGGAGCAATCGGTCTACTACTTTTCTTTCTATGGTTTTTCACGGATCACAATGCCGCAGCACGAAACCTGAATCTCCTTTGGGCTTTTCCGCTACACTTTATAGCCGCTATTGCGATACCGTCACGAGCAGCGTTGCTGCGGAAATATTTTGGTTTTTCATTTCTCCTGCACCTAATGTTATTGATTTCATGGCCGGTGCTTCCCCAACTACTGCACTATGCGCTCATTCCGATTGTCATCGCGCTCATCGCCAGAAGCTACGTAAACTACAAGCTACGAGGCGCAACAAAATACAGTTAACATCTTCCGCATTAATGCGACAGTAACGGAAAAATCAAGAGCGGGAAATTCTTAGACAAAAAAATCCGCTTCGACGTATCTCTGCGGATTCTGTTGATTTCTTAACAAAGAATATTCTACATGTGAATGGCACGATTCTCTGTGGCCGCAAGACATGCTTCCCGCATCGCCTCCATGTAAGTTGGGTGAGCATGAGACATGCGGGCAACATCCTCCGCTGATGCTCTGAATTCCATTGCCGTAACTCCAGAAGCAATCATATCAGCGGCCCGAGCTCCGATGATGTGCACTCCAAGAATCTCATCTGTCTGTTTATCTGCGAGTACCTTAACAAGCCCATCGAGATCCATACTCGCACGCGCACGACCTAAAGCCTTGTAAGGAAAACTACCTACTTTATAAGCTCTGCCTTCCTGCTTCAATTGCTCTTCCGTATATCCAACACTCGCTACTTCAGGCCAGGTGTAAACTACGCCGGGAATTAGAAGATAATTGATGTGTGGCTTCTGACCTGCAAGTTGCTCAGCAACATACACACCTTCCTCCTCTGCCTTATGAGCAAGCATAGGCCCACGCACTACATCGCCAATCGCATATATGTTGTCAACCTTTGTGCGAAGGTGATCATCCACAGGAATTTGTCCTTTTACTGTTTCGATTCCCACCTTGTCAAGACCAAGTCCATCAGTATATGGGCGACGACCAATACTTACAAGGCAATAATCTCCCTTGAATTCAAGAGCAGCACCTCCATTCTTGGGTTCCGCTTTTACAATAACGTCATTGCCTTTGCTTTCTACTGCAGTAACTTTATGGCCGAGGAAAACCTCCATCTTCAGCTTCTTGGCAACCTTTAGCAATTCCTTACCAAGAGTTCCATCCATAGTAGGAATAAGGCTATCCAAAAATTCTACTACCGTTACTTTCGATCCAAGACGCGCATAAACAGAACCGAGTTCCATACCGATCACACCTCCACCAATAACGATCAGGTGCTTTGGAGTCTCTTTTAACTCAAGAGCCTCTGTACTCGAAATGATTCTCTTTTTGTCGAACGGTGCGAAAGGAAGGGGTGTGGGCTTTGACCCTGTGGCGATAATTACTTTTTCAGTCGTGATTGTCGATTCCTTGCCATCAGGTGAAGAAACTTTGATTGTATTCTTATCAACAAACGATCCGACACCCGTCAAGACATCGATCTTATTTTTCTTCATCAGATAAGCTATTCCGT
>JAEYXN010000288.1 GCA_023431285.1 Bacteroidota bacterium | reverse complement strand
CTTCCAGACCGTTAGCGTTGTACAATACTGCGTTGCCGACGCCGCCTTTTGGCCAGTTGCCACGATATGAAGTAACGAATGTGCCATCATAGCGGGAGTCATTGACCTTGTCTGCAAAAGTATTTTCGACTACACCGATTGTTGGAGCCATCCTTGTCCATGGACGACCTAATGATTGCTCAGCTTCACGTTGGACAGAGCTGACAGTAGTACTCCAGTCTGGCGACGTAGCACTTCTCAGCTCTGTGTAATTCCATGTGAGCATCCATACTGCGAAGTTATCAGGCGCACCACCACTACCGAAGGTAAGGCTTCCTCCATTGTAGAATTCACTTGATTCAGTGTGATCAGCATAAAGGAGCATTTCCTTGTTGCGATCATTCGGAGCGTAATGCAGATCGTAGTAAGTGTCTACAAGACCGAAGTTTCCAGGATTATCAATCCCAGTAGTTGCAATGTCGTAGGCCTGTTGAAAATACCATTGCGCATTGCGACCATCAGGATCAGTGCGAGCAGTTTCAGGATATGTTGGGATGTTATTTGGATTTTCGAGCCACCATCCATAAGTAAGATATGCCTTCGCCAGGTAGAGGCGTGCAAGGGTTTTGGTTACTCCTCCTGTGACGCGTCCCACCGCAGGCAGATTCTCTACTGCAATAAGAAGGTCCGGGAATATCGCTTTGGTGTACACTTCAGGTACTGTATTACGAACTGATGTTCTTACAGGAGATGTGTTGAACTTCAATTCTCCGGCGCCGAGATCCAAAGGAACACCGCCGTAAGTCTGAACCAGCAGGAAGTAGTCGAATGCGCGGAAAAATCTTGCTTCCGCGATCAGTGCATCGGAGATGGTTCCCACAGCAGCAGCGTTTTCTATGATACCACTCGCCGTGTTGATGTTCGGGAATGTGGTTGACCATACGATGCTTGTTGGGAAACTCGTTGAGGTGATGGATCCTACGCCGGAGAGGTCCATATCCTTGAAGTTTCCATCTGCGCTTTGCGCCCACGTTGCTTCGTCTGTACCAGTGATACAGGAGTTGAAGTAATAGGCTTGTCCGTACATCCAGCGAAGGTGTGCGTACATTGACGTTAACCCCCCATTCACACCGCGCTCCGTTTTGAAGAAGCCGGGTTCAAAGATGCTTCGTGGTTGTTCTTCGAGAACATCGGAACATGCGCCCATGATAAATATCGCGAGCATTGCCCCCACTATTTTCTTTATAGATAATTCTTTCATGACTGTTTAATTAAAATGTCAGATTAAGACCGACCAGATAGTTACGCGTTGACGGCGTGTTGGTTCCGATGGTCAACAGACGTCTCATGCCCTGACCGTAAGGAACTGCAGCGTTTTCATTTCCGTAGGAGTTTGTCTCAGGATCCATTCCAGACTCTCTGTGGTATGGCGAGAACATTACAAATGGGTTCTGCACCGCGAAATACATCCGCATGTTGACGTCGCTTCCAGGAATGATTTTCTTGAAATCATATCCGAGAGTGATCGTACGAATCTTCAGGTATGACGCATCAAAGTAGCTGAGCGTGCTCGCGTATTTCGGGTTATCACCGCTGGCAATACCACCTGGTTTAGGATATTTTGCATCTGTGTTTTCAGGTGTCCAGTAATCTACCTTCACGTTGTTACGGCGTCCACTCATCAGGTTGAGATAACCTGCAGAGCCGTAGAGCGTACTGATCAGTGTACCACCGTTCTTAAATGCACCAATGATACTCAGATCGAATCCTTTGTAAGCTACGCGTGTGTTGAATCCTCCCTGGAAATTTGGTTGGAGATCAAGCACCTGGCGATCATCCGGACCTATTTGTCTGGTAGGGGTACCGTCGGGGTTAAAGTCACCGGTGTATTTCACCTTGATCATACCGACATTTCCACCTGGCTCAAGGATGTTCAGATAAGGATCTTCTTCCTGCCACAGGCCAATTCGTTCGTAGTCATAAACAGCATCAATTGGATATCCTACGAACCATGAGTTTCCTTCATCGCGTTCGCGGCCTGAGGAAAGCGCCACAAGCTCATTACGGTTGGTATACAGGTTCAAACCTGCGGATACAGTCCATCCATTCACGTTGTCGAGGATTACGCCGTTTAGGCTGATCTCTATCCCTTTGTTTTGTGTTTGTCCTACGTTAGCAGTATAGCTGCTCACACCGGAAGTGTTGGGTAGGCTTACGTTCAAAAGGAGGTCTTCGGTATTAGTCACATAATATTCAACTGTTCCCGATAAACGATCATTGAGAATAGAGAAGTCCAATCCATAGTTCCATGTCTTAGAAAATTCCCAGCCCAGATTTGGGTTAGGAAGGATGTTCACATAGTAGCCGGTGGAATAAGTGTCGCCAAAGTTGTACGGTCTCGTATCCAGACGACCCAGGGTTGCGTAAGGGTTTACGGATTGATTTGAGGTCTGTCCGTAACCAAACCGCAGCTTCAGATTGTTGATGACGCTGACATTGGTCATGAAGGGCTCACTGCTAATATTCCATCCAGCGGAAATCGCAGGGTAGGTATGCCACTTGTGTCCTTCGGCAAGTCTCGATGAACCATCAGAGCGCAACGTAGCGGTAAGCATATATTTGTCATCATACGAATACATCACGCGGCCCATCCACGACTGTAGACCACTAAGTTGGTAGTCCTGTCCGTTAGGGTTTACTGTGATCTCACCACCAGCATGGCCGAGGTTATAGAACTGGAATGCGTCAGAAGGGATGTCTCTGGCTGCCATCGACGATCTGGTGTACTTGTTCTGCTCAGCGGAGTAGAGGGCCACGACGTTGACGTTGTGCTTTTGTGCGAAGGTCCTGTCGTAGGTTAACATATTTTCGACCAGCCAGTGATAGGTATGCGTGTTGGCAATATTGGCTGTCGACAGAGTGTTTGCTGTTGAGCTGTTGATTCCTTCTCCAGTATAATTGCCTTCGTTGCCCTGACGGTAGTCGAGGCCGACGTTGGTACGGTATTTCAAACCCTCCACTCCTGGAATCTTAACTTCGCCAAACATCGCGTTGTACGTAGCGAAATTTCTTTGCTCGCTGAGCCATTGATCTTCGAGTCCTTTCAACGTCTCGCGGGTATACAGCCATGACTCATCCAACGGCATCCTGATGGTTCTTTTAAAAGAGCCATCTGCATTATAAGGATTTGCCAGTGGCGACATGCTGAGAATGCCATATATGCCAACCTGTGAACCCTGACTGATATTGTAGTTATTGTTTGTAGTGAAGCCCAGACGGAAATGCTTTCCAACCTCCTGGTCAACGGCAGCCCTGAACGAGTAGCGCGTATATTTTTGCGTCGGGATCACAGCCTGATCATGGAAATAGCCAGCACCAAAGTTGTAGCTGCCTTTTTCATTTCCACTCGACACGCCAACGTCATGGCTGGTGATCGTCCCTGTTTGATAGAGTAGATCCTGCCAGTCTGTATTCATATCATTTGATTCATCAACACCAGGGTCCTGATAAAGTCCCGCAGCCTGACGAAGCGCCAGGAGTTCAGGACCATTCATCATCGGATATTTAGAGAAAACTTTCTTTGCTCCATAATATCCGTTGTAGCTCACGCGGGCTTTCTGACCTTTTTGTCCGCGGTTGGTAGTGACGAGGATCACGCCATTGGCACCACGTGACCCGTAAATTGCTGTCGCCGAAGCGTCTTTAAGAATATCAACACTCTTGATATCATTAGGGTTGATATCACTGATGGAACCCACGAACGGAATTCCGTCAAGGACGATCAGTGGATCGTTGCTGGCAGTCAGTGAACGCTGCCCGCGGATACGGATTTGCATCGCTGCACCAGGCCTGCTCGATGTCTGCGCGAACTCGACACCGGGAAGACGACCCTGAAGGGCCTGAGAAATGTTTGCTGAGGGGATCTCGCGCAGATCATTTCCACCGATAGATACCACCGATCCGGTAACTGCTTCCTGGCGTTGCACCCCGTAACCCACCACGACGACTTCAGAGAGTGCCTGAACGTTAAGAACCAGTGATACATCGATAACGGTCCTTCCGCCGACGGGGATTTCCTGAGTTTCATACCCGATAAAGGAGTATACTAAAACTGCGTTATTATCTTGAAGCTCAATACGATATTGACCATCAGCTGAAGTTGTAGTACCAATAGTAGTGTTCTTTACAAGGACGTTAACGCCTGGGAGGGCCGACCCGGTTTCGTCAGTGACTGTTCCACTGACGACATTTTGTGCCTGGGCCACTGCCCCGGAACATACGAGGAGAATCATCGCAAGTGAGGACTTCATGCCCGGAGGCCAGGTCCATAACATACGATTGACGAATCGTAGAATTTCTGATTTCATAGATTTTTGTTTAGTGAACGATTAAAGGAGTACTTCATCTTTTGCGCGAACAAGGTGCAGTCGTCTGTGCAATCGATTTCACTAAAATGATCGGGAAGGGTAAATTCTGCCTTTCAAAAAGTGGACATTCTCGTTCACTTTTGGTCCAAACACGGAATTTTGCGTGCAATCGATATTTATTCCGATTTCATAAAAAAGTGTGATCACAAGTATTTTGACGTTCCGGAATTAACCGTGGCTCCGGCTAGAATTTCGAGGAGGGGATTTCTTTCACTATTGTCGGTGTGGGCGCGTCCCTGCGGGTCGGGCTGTCCGCTGCAAGTCCTCGCTCCTCCCCGGATGCCCGACCCTGCTCCGGGCTTTCCTCTTCCATCCCTCGCGCGGTGGCTGCTAACAATGGTGTGTGTGTTTTGAATTTAGGAGTTGGAACATATCATCTGCCGGGAATTGAGATTTATGAAATCGGTGACGTCAATATTAATTAAGGAGACAATGATGATGGCCAAGCCACGCCGGGGCGAGCTGCTTAGATATTGAATTGTCACTTGATGTGCATTATCAAGCTGTGCGGATCATTGGGAGAATCGTATGTGCTCAGTTTACTTTAGTTCAGATTATGCGCTCCTGACTCCAGATACTCGGATGGGGCTTTGCCAAACTGATCTTTGAAGCATCGCGTGAAATATGACGCCGAATTGAACCCGGTGGCATATGCAATCTCGGAAAGCGTGTAACGATGGGTGTCCATGAGCTTCAAGGCTTCCTTGAGCCTTACCATCCGGATGAAATCGACAGCTGATTTCCCGGTTAGCCCCTTCAGTTTGCGGTAAACCTGTTTACGGCTGAGGTTGAACAGCTCGGCGAGGGAATCTACCCCCAGTTGGGGATCCTGGAGATTGTCGATCACATAATCGATGGCTCTTTGCAGGAATGCCTGATCGAGTTCATTGCTTGCAACTTTGGCCGGCATCAAATGAACATCCTGGCTGAACCTTGAATAAATAAACTCCCGCGTTTCAATGATCTGGTTTACCTGGGCGATCAGAAATCTGATACTGAATGGTTTAGTGATGTAGACTTCTGCTCCGCTGGTCACGCCCGAGATCTGGTCGTCGACAGATGCCTTTGCCGTGAGCATGATGAATGGAATGTGGCTTGTCTTGATATTGGACTTAATCTCCTTACAAAATTCAAGGCCGGTCTTCTCAGGCATGAGAATGTCACTGATGATCAGGTCAGGTGACTTTTCGAACGCAACATCCAACAGATGAAGTTTCTCAACTCGTCATTGTCCTCAACTACAAGGATCCGCGGACGATCGCGATCTTCTCCGACATCGCCGGAGGTGATTTCTGAAATGATTTTAGGTGCAACGCTGGCGGGGCGCACACCGACTGAATCGTCAATCTCTACGCCATCGTAGGATTCCCGGTCAAGCGGAATGCGAATAATGAATTTGGTTTCTACTTCGGGAATACTCTCTGCGGTGATCACTCCCCGGTGAAGTTCAACCAGTGCCTTCGTTAGCGCCAGCCCCACTCCCGTTCCCGGGTTGGAAATTCTTCCCGCAGAGGTGGCTTGATAAAACTTATCGAAAACAAAAGGCAATTCGGACTCAGGAATTCCAATCCCATTGTCGATGACAGCCAATTCAAACCTTCGTTGTTTGTTCTGCTCTTCTGCCGACTCCTTTATATGGAGGACAAGGTTGATTGACCCGTTGTCAGATGCAAACTTAAAAGCGTTGGATAAAAGATTAACCACAATCTTTTCCAGCTTATCGTAATCAAACCAGCCTTCGATGGACTTTACCATCGCATGGACTTTGAAATGAATATTACGTTTTCGGGCAACATCGTTGAAGGCATCAGCGACCCGGGTGATAAATTCCACGAGGTCTCCTGGACGAACAGACAGAGTAAGTTTCCCATTTTCCATTTTGCTGAAGTCCATCAGCTCATTTACCAGCCGCGTCATCTTCTCGGTGTTGCTTTGCATGGTATCAAGGCGCTCCCTCACTGAAACAGGAAGATGCTGGTCAGACAACAGCGCTTCCAGTGGCATAGCGATCAGACTGAGTGGTGTCCTGAATTCGTGGGAAATATTGGTGAAGAATTGGGTCTTGGATTCGGTAAGGGCGTGCTCCTGCTCGCGAGCCATTTTCTCGAATTCAAGTTGACTTTGGATTCTGATCCGTTCAATTCGCATACGGACCAGGAAGTAAGCAAAAGACGTGGCCACAAGCGCATACCCCAGAATTGCCCACCACGTTTTCCAAGGAGCTTGTTTAATGGAGATGACAAGACGAGTCGGAGAGTCACTTTCAATGCCGTCACTACTGATGGCTTTCACCACAAAGACATATCGTCCTGGATCGATGTTGGTGTAGGTTGCGCGTGTATCTGTCCCGATGCAATTCCAATCGGAATCAAATCCTTCCAGCTTATAGCAATATTGGCCTATTGAGGATTGACCGTAATTGATCGCGGCGAAGTCAAGGGCGAAGGCTCTCTGATTGTGCTCCAGTTCGATTTCCTCGGTGAGACTTATGTGCTTTTTTAATGGAGATCCTTCTCCTCCGATTTGCGCGGACTGGCTGTTCAACTTCAGGTCCGTCAGGTAGACGTTGGGTTGGATAGGGTTTGCCTTTATGCTGTCGGGAAAAAATGCAACGAGACCTTTGTCGCTACCGAAATAGAATCGTCCGTCCTTTCCTATAAGACACGCACGGGCATTGAACTCATTTGTATATAGTCCATCCTTCTTTGTGTAGTTCTTAACCGTATTTTTTACGGGATCATATTTTGCCAGGCCCATGTTGGTGCTGATCCATGCGGTACCATCAGTCCCAATCAATATCCCCCGAACCGAATTAGTAAGGAGTCCATCCTGCTTCTGAATACTGCTAAATACTGGTCTTCCATATCGTACCAATGCAACACCATTGTCACCCGTTCCAATCCAGAGATTCCTTCTTGCATCAAGGTGGACGGATTGAATATCATAGCTTGCGATACTTCCGGGTTTCCCATCTTTTTCATAGAGGGTTACATGATAAGTACCTTCTTCGTGGCTGAAATCGAGACGATACAATCCGAATAGCGTTCCGACCCAAAGGGAGCTGTCAGCATCTTGTGAGATCGAAGAGACATAGGCCGACTTCCGGATGTAGTCAGATTTCACTTCTTCGTTTAATCCGACAAACTCCGCGGTAGCGGGATCGAAATAAAATAAACCACTTCCGGCGCTTCCAACCCAGATTCTTTTCTTCGCGTCCTGGAACAAGGTGAATACTTTATTATCTCCGAAGCCATGGGACTCAATCCTGAAATTTCTCACGCTTCGTGTTTTGGTGTTCACTCTGAAAATCCCGCGGCCCCAGGTTCCCACCCAGAGATCTCCAGCGTCATCAACCAGAATTGAAGAAAGATATTTTGAGGCGAGCTTGCTATTTAGATCTTCGGGAAAAACTATTTCAGACGTAGTCTTGTCCAGCAATCCCAGCCCGCCTCCGTCGCAAGCCAGCCAAATGTTTCCATTTTCGTCTTGCGCTATTCCTTTGACATTATTTCCTGCCGTAGATTTCATTGCCGGGCTTCGTTCAATCAGCTCAAACTTTTTTGCTCGGTTATCGATCATAAATGCGCCTTTCGAATACGTTCCTATCCAGGTGATTCCTGTATTATCGATGTACACAGAGCGGATAGAGTTTGTTGGCAGCTTCGTAGAGCTACTTTCGTCAACGCCGTGGCGTGTTATTTCGCCGGTCTCTCCATTTATAAAATGTAAGCCTGTATTCTCGCCAGCAGCCCATATGTTGCCTTTGTCATCCGAGGCAAGGGTAAGTACGTTCCCTTCAGCCTCAGCAAGTTTCTCCTGACGAATGACGTTGCTGCGGAACTTGTACTTGCCCCTATCGAGTGTGAGCGTAATGATCTCGCGGTTTACAGTAGAAAGCCAGATATTTCCTTTGACGTCCCGAAGTACCTGTGTGATCTCGCGGGAATCGAGATTCTCATCGACCTCAAGCGGCATCCGATTCATCTCGACAGTCTGGAAAAGTTTGAGGCCCCCTTTTGTGCTTACCCAAACGGTGTCATTATGGTGGTAAAGAGA
>JAEYXN010000303.1 GCA_023431285.1 Bacteroidota bacterium | reverse complement strand
CTTTTTCCTCTCCGTAATAGGCTTTCGTTCTTAGGATCAGGTCGCCGTTTTCGTTCTCGGAGAATTTACCAACAGCGATGCAGATTACTTTGCCAAATTCCGCGTAGATCCCCGCGCGTTGATGATAGATCTCTTCATCCGTAATGTTTTCCTCACGGCGAAGGTATCCGGCCTTGCGGGCCCACTGCGCTTTAAGACGTTCATCAAGCAATGAGTAATCACCATGATGAGCAACGGTTTCAATATCTAGAAAAAGAATATCGCGGATCTCGGGAGACATGAAAGTAAATTAAGTAATGGAAGATTTGGTACAACGGTACCACAAAGAAAAGATAGATTGAACGATTATAAAGCGTGGTCCTCAAAAAATTATCCGGTCATTCTCAGGAGTGGAGCACACCTTCCATCTCAAGTTCTTTGATGAAAGAAAGGTTCTCTTCGCGGATCGCATCCGGAACAAAGACAAAACGCTTGTCAAATATTTCCCTGCCGATATAGTAGCTCACCCAATATTCGTTGGTCAAATGAAAGACAGCCGGATCGATTGGTTCCACCATCGCCACCCCGTTCGCGGGAACGGTTTCCAGAAAATGTCGTAATGTCGACGTCTTTTGTTGCTCTCCGTCCTTGTCGCCATATCCCTTACTGGCCACCAGCGTATTTTCAATAGGGAAATCATTGCCATTAATCAGGTATACTTTCCATTCCGGCGTTTCTCCAACGGGAGCTTTCCGCGCAATGGCCAGCGTTACATTCTTCACCTCCGGGATAGCAATATCCTTTATCATACAATCTCCATTTCGAAAAGTTCAACAATATTCTTTCTGAGGAGTTCACCAACGTAGCGCATGTCCTGCAAATGATTGAGCTCCCGTTCCACCGAGGTCACTGCTTTGTCATCGATGCCACAGGGAATGATGTGATCAAAATATGAAAGATCTGCATTTACGTTGAACGCCAGCCCATGCATTGTGACCCATCGACTCGTCTTTACTCCCAACGCGCAGATCTTGCGAGCCGTCTCTGCATCTTCATGACCAACCCATACTCCTGTGAGTCCGGGGATTCGTCCTGCGGAGATCCCCAGGGACGCGCATGTTCTGATGACACTTTCCTCAAGGAGTCGCATGTATTTGTGAATATCCGTAAAGAAGTTTTCGAGGTCTATCACCGGATACACCACAATCTGACCCGGACCGTGGTAAGTGATATCTCCGCCCCGATTGATGTGATAGTACGTCGCGTCAAGTTGTTTCAACCCTTCATTGTCGACCAGTAAATTTGTCGCCTTGCCTGACTTGCCTAGCGTATAGACGTGGGGATGCTCACAAAACAAAAGGTAATTATCGGTAACCTGCTGATCATCGGGTGCTGTATTTCGATTAAGAGACTTAACTGACAGGATTTGATTAAACAGCCCGGTTTGATAGTCCCAGGCTTCCTTGTAATCCTGCAATCCGAGATCTACGAACTTTGTCTTCCGGTTTACATGTGTATTCACTTCAACTTATTCAACTCCCCTTTGACGAAATTCAGTGATTCATTTATATCGGCGTCCACGCCATTTTCTTTAGAGAGGTAGTATGAGATCCAATCTGTGAGATGGATAAGGTAGAAGTATTGCTCAAGCAGTGATGCTCCCTCTCCGATGATGTCAATGATTGGGTTTGATTTCTTTTCAAAGATGTCACGGCAGATTTCCATTCTCTTCTCCACTCTTTCATGATCATGATCCGAATACATGAAAACTGGCTGAAGGAATTGCATGAGCGCCTCCGGAAATTGCCAGCCTGCCAACTCGTTGTGGTTCATCTCCGGGAATGTGTTCACATGGGCCATTTGCTTGGCGTTCTCATTCAGCTGTTGCTGGAACCTCAATGCCATTGCGTACAATCTGCTGTCGCAATAAATAACCGGAAGTCTTCCTTTCAGTTTCTTGGCAATGATCTCCGCCTCACTTTGGATTCCTTTCTCACCACGGTCGAGAAACTCGATTGCGTTTTCTGTCTCTTTGATAAAAGCTGCGCCAATAAGATTGGTGTGATAAAGAACATAGAGCAAGGCGATCAGATTGTAAGCCAACATTGCGCGCGGGCTACCTGATCCGGCTGGTAACTGGATGTAGTATAAATTATATTCCTTACAAATTTCAAGAAGTTTTCCCCCTGACGATATCGCCAGCACCTGCGCGCGTTTCAATAGTGCCTTCTGTAATGAGGCCACGGTCTCTTCGGTGTTGCCGCTATAAGAGCACGCGATAAAAAGAGTATGCGGGCTTACAAACTGCGGAATATTATAGGTCTTGCACACAGTGATAGGAATGGGAATGCGACCAAAGGTCAGAGACTCTACCAAATTCGCACCGATGCCAGAGCCACCCATTCCAGAGATTACAATGTTCCTTATGTCGCTGCCTGGCCGGTCCAGATCCAGAGACTGACCAATCTTCAACGCTTCTCCAAGCTGGCGGGTGAATCCCTCAATGTATTTCCTGGTTGCAGACATAACTCGTAAATTCCATTTCAAATGTAGAACATAATTGTGAGCGATAAAATCAAAACAGGAAACAAAGGAGAAAGGTTGGCCGCGGAGTTTCTTAAAGAAAAAGGCTTCGAGATTCTTGAATGCAACTACCGTTACAAGAAGGCTGAAATTGATCTGATTGTGCAACGCGAAAACTGGGTCTTGTTTGTTGAAGTAAAGACCAGAACATCTTCACTCTATGGCGAGCCCGAAGATTTTGTCGACGCTCAAAAAACTTCCCGGATATTTGATGCTGCGGAAGAATGGATTTACTCCACTGACTGGCGTGGACACATCCGGTTTGATATTATTTCTGTGAAGCTTGGAGATCCGCCTGTCGTTGAACACTTTGAAGACGCGATCAACTGAGCTTCGTTAGTTTCGCGCGAGTGAGTTATTTCGATAGATTTCCTTACCGGCCTCGTTCCATTCTGATTTCACGTAAGGCCTGGCATTTTTATCGAAAGCCTCTTTGGGATAACTCAATATCTTTTTTCGTTTACCGTTCGGATAATACTCGACCCAGTCTCCGACACGCTGATCCCAGTGATATTCTCCCTGCACAGCGATAGTCCCGTTATCGTGAAACAAGTAATAGTACCCTTCCTTCTCGCCGAACTCGATTGGCGTAATCTCCTTTATTCTCTTCCGTTGTACCGGATCGAAATAGCTCACCAGCGATTCCTTCGGCCATCCGCGAAAATACTTTTCCTTATCAGTGAGCACGCTGTCTCTTCCGTAGCTCATCCATCGGCCATGTTTGGTGCCCTTGTAAAAGATCCCCTTCATGAGAACAATCTCTCCCTGCCGTTTTTCATACGGGCCGTGAAGCAGCACACCCTTCCTGGGATCGAACTTCTCAGTCTTCCTTATTTCGCGACGCGTGAAATCATACCAATAGATATCTCTCACAAAACTTGTGGGCTTTTCTGGGTTCTTCAGGTAATAGAATGTTTCGAACACTACGCGTTCTCCGTTGCCCTTTCGGGTGAATCCCCTCTTGGTTTTGATCCCGTAGAATACCTTTTTCTTAACCTTCTTCTTCTTTGGAGCTTCCGGCTCCTCCTCCTTTTTGAAGTCAAGACTCGCCGGCGTGTCTATCGTAAACTGTTGATCTTGCTGCTCGGTCTCTTGCGCATGGACCAGCGCCGGGAAAAAGGCCACGATGCACGACAAAATCAACCAACGAACCATAGAGTAAATCATGATAGCGAATAACGAAATTAGTCAAAAAATAGTATCCGCCGAAAATTCGAATCCCATTGAAATACATGAGCTAAGGGCTGGTATTTAGATTTAGGATTATAAATTGCAGCGCCAGAAACAATGATTCGAGTTTATAATATTCACAATGGAAGGCTTCAGCAGCACAAGAGTCCGCCGCTGAGTGAAATTGCATCCATCCAGCGCATTCTCTGGGTCGACCTTCAGTCCCCTACCCAGCAGGAGCGTGAGTTCGTGGAAAAAAATTATAAGATCGAGTTCTTTACCTCGCAGGAAGTTCAGGAAATTGAAAGTAGCTCGCGGTTTCTGGAGACTGATGAGACTGTCGAAATCAACCTCGGGTTCGTCACCTCAGAAGCGGAGTTAAACGTTCAGAACGTAACGTTCATCCTGAAGGACAATATTCTTTTCACTTACCGGCACAGTGACATGAAGATCTTCGCCGAGTCGGTAAGAAAGCTTAAAACCACCAGTGCCTCTGCATCATTCGACTCAAGAGAACCGGGTCTCAATGCTTTTTTGACGATCCTCGAGACACGGATTGACAGCGACGCCGATCTTATTGAAGGAATCAACCGGAAGGTGAACGTGATCTCAAAGGAACTCATCGCGCGGCGTTCACTCAATGAGGAACTCCTCCTCGGGATTGCTCAGCTGCAGGAAAACACGATGCTGCTCCACCAGACGATTACAGAGAAGCAGCGTGTAGTCAGCTCGTTAATACGCATTCAGGAGTTCAACCGGATGGAGAACGAGCGGTTCAAGATTATCCTCAACGATATCGGGTCACTGTTGCAGCACTCTCAGTTCAGCGCTGAACGCCTTGAGTATTTGCAGAATACCTTTCTTGGTCTCGCTAATATTGAACAGAACACGGTCATTAAGATCTTCACCGTCGTGACCGTTGTGTTCATGCCGCCTACGCTCATCGCGTCTATCTACGGTATGAACTTCGTCTTCATGCCGGAGCTCAACTGGAGACTGGGATATCCACTGGCTATCCTGCTCATGGTCCTTTCGTCGCTTTCCTTTCTTTGGTATTTCCGACGAAAGAAATGGCTTTGAAAGCAGCGGTCCTCACAGCTTTTCTCCTTGCAGGCTTTGCTTCATTTGCACAGCGCTCCACTTTGATATTGGCTGATCTTTCCATCAAAGATGCCTCGGTCTCGAATACGATCATGGTTGACTCGGCAGACATTATCGACGGCGCATCATTCGACGCAACGGACTCGGTATTGTATTACGCGCGCCGTAAAGGGAAGGAATGGGAACTGATCGCATTCAGAATTCCCACAGGAAGTCATGATATTCTTCTCACATCGCCGGAAAGGATTGCGTATCCCAGAAACACTCCTGACGGAAAGTTCATTTCCTTTCTTGCCGGAGAAAGTGGAAGGCTTGTGAAGTTTTCTCCCTCTGCAAAAAATACTTTTGTACTTCACGATGCATCCCTCGACAACTATATCTGGGTTGATGACAACGCTGCTCTCGTTATCTTGAGAGGCGATCCCAACCAGCTTCTCCTCGTGACATTGCGTCCAAAGAAAGTAATGGCCGTGGCACAACACGTTGGAAGGGAGATGCAGCGGTCGGGGAAGATAATCGCATTTGTGCATAAGCTCTCCGTTGACTCCTGGAGTCTCAAGAAGGTCAATCCAAACGGAAGCATCGACATCTTAAAAGAAACTATGCAGGATTCAGATCTGTTTACTATTGCTAAGGAGAGGGTACTTATGATAAACGAGCTCCGGCTTCATATCGAGGATCGTTCAGCAGGATGGAAAGAAATTGCTCTCACCTTTTACGCAGATCGGAATGTAACAGGAGTAGGAGCAAACAATGCCGGTGAGCGAATATTCTTGATCCTGACAAATCCCTGAACACTTGTCCCAACCAAAACATATCGCCATCTGCGGGAACATTGGTTCCGGAAAGACAACGCTCACAGCAAAACTTGCGCGGCAGCTGGGATGGCGCGCGCTGTTTGAATCAGTCGACGACAATCCTTATCTACGAGACTTCTATTCCGATATGCATCGGTGGGCCTTCCATGTACAGATCTACTTTCTAAATAGTCGGTTCAAGCAGGTCCATGAAATAAGCGTAAGCACACAGAGCACAGTTCAGGACAGAACGATCTATGAAGACGCTTATATTTTCGCTGCGAACCTGCATTCGAGCGGATACATTTCTGATCGGGATTATCAGAGTTACCTGGATATCTTCCATTCGATGATCCAGTTCGTTCAGCCTCCGGACCTGCTCGTTTATCTGAAGGCGGACATCCCCAAACTCGTAAAGCAAATAGAGATGCGCGGGCGCGATTACGAATACTCCATCCGCCTGGACTACCTGAAAAATCTGAACCAGCATTACGAGGCATGGATCAGTCAGTATCGACTTGGAAAGCTGCTCATCATTGATGTGAACGAACTGGATTTTGTGAAGAGGGTAGAAGATTTTTCTACCATCGTAAACAGGATCGATCTTGAACTCAACAGTCTTTTCCCATCCTAAACAGTTGTTAGCCTTTAAGTTATATTGTCTATTTTATTAGCAGCAAATAACTCAATCCTTATATTTGCCGCTTAATTTTCAGGATGGATCTCTCAACACCCACTACTTCTATACAGGGCATAGCGCTCACTGACATTGCTGAGCAATTTGGAACTCCTGTTTATGTCTATGACGCCGAAAAGATCACCGGTCAAATCCAGCGTCTGCGGGGAGCATTTTCCAAAATCAATATCCGGATCAAATATGCGGCGAAAGCGTTGACGAATATTTCCATCCTGAAGCTGATTAAAAAAGCCGGAGCGGAAGTGGAAGTGGTTTCATTGCAGGAAGGAGCAATGGCATTGCGCGCGGGATTTCAGCCTCACGAAATCACATTTACTCCAAGTGGTGTTGATTTCTCTGAAATAGAAGAAGCAGTCTCCTCAGGATTTCTCATTAATCTCGACAACCTGTCAACGCTTCGGAAGTTCGGACAAAAATTCGGAAGTAGTTACCCTTGCGGAATCCGACTTAATCCGGGCATCATGGCAGGAGGGAATATGAAAATCTCCACGGGCCATGTCAACTCTAAATTTGGAATCTCCGTCCAGCAAATGGATGAGATCCTTGCAGTAGTTGGGGAACACGACATTGCTGTGAGCGGACTGCATATTCATACTGGCTCAGATATCCTTGATCCCTCAGTCTTTCTGCAAATGGCCGATATCCTATATGAGAAAGCAGCACATTTCCCTTCTCTGAAGTTTCTTGATTTCGGAAGCGGATTCAAAGTTGCTTATAAAGAAGGCGACAAGGTTACAGATATCGAAGATCTTGGCAGCAGGCTTAGTGAATCATTTAATCGTTTCTGCCAGGAATCCGGGCGAAACCTTGAGCTATGGATCGAACCAGGAAAATTTGTCGTCAGCGAATCCGGAGTTCTCTTAGTTCGGGTGAACGTAGTGAAGCCTACGCCGACGATCACGTTCGCCGGAGTTGATTCAGGACTCAATCACCTTATCAGGCCGATGATGTATGAATCGTATCATCACATCATCAATGTATCGAACCCGTCGGGAGAAAAGAAGACATATAATGTTGTAGGATACATCTGCGAAACGGATACGTTTGCTTCTGAGCGCGAGATTTCGGAGATCCGCGAAGGTGATATTTTAGCTATGCTGAATGCGGGCGCTTATGGTTTCTCCATGTCGTCGAACTACAATTCGCGTTTGCGGCCTGCGGAGGTGTTGGTGATCGATGGTAAGGCAAAGCTGATTCGTGAGCGCGAACAGCTCGACGACCTTCTAAAGCGGCAGGTCATCATCGACCTGTAGGCCTGAAAGGGCTTTTAACAAATCATTTAACTTTTTTGCTGATTCCTTCGTTATTTTTGGGTCAATCGAGACTCATGCGGAATCTGCTTATCCTTTTATTGATAGTGCTGGGCTGTTATAATGCCGACGCCCAAATTCTGAAACCTGGAAAAATCTTCGCGGAACCTTTTGAAGGTGAGGCAAAGGTAGGCGATGTCATTGAGCTGCAATTTCGCGTGCAGATTGATAAGAACTGGTACATGTACACCACGGGGTTCGATACCACATGCGGCCCGCTGCCAGCTGAGATTACACTTGATCTGAATGGATTTACCATCGCGGGCGGACTGAAGGCCATAGGAGACAAGTCGAAGCATGACCCCATATTCGATTGCGAGGTAAGGTATATTGAAGGCGAAGGGATGCTTTCCCAAAAGATCAAGCTTACGAAAGCGGGGCCGCTCGAGATTAAAGGAATCTTTGAGATTCAAACCTGTTCAAACGTCTCCGGGCAGTGTGTAGCTTTCGAGGGTGATCTGTTCTTCCCTGTCATTAATGTAAAGACGGGTAGCGCGGGGGTTAGCGCAACGCCAAAGGAACCAAAACAAACGCCGGAAAAGGCCGTCATCCAGATTGACACCTTATCCGGAAAAGCTGGCAAGGACACTGCCAGCGATTCCGATATCAAAAAGACTACACCTTCGGCAGCACAAGAAAAAAACAAAGGGCCGATCCTTAGTGCGGAGATCAGCAGGGCGACTGATTATTCCGACGATGACTCTACCTGGGCATACATGCTCATAGCTTTTATCCTTGGAATCACTTCGCTTATCACCCCTTGCGTGTTCCCGATGATTCCGATGACGGTTACGTTCTTCCTGAAAGACGGACAGACTAAGAAACAGGGTATCCGCGTCGCGATGCTGTTCGGGTTATCGATTATCGTGATCTACACAGTGGTCGGGACTATCTTTGCCGCTGCATTTGGCGCGGAGGGTCTTAACGCACTGGCAACACACTGGCTGCCAAACCTTCTGATCTTTATCCTCTTTATCGTCTTCGCGTTATCCTTCCTGGGGCTCTTTGAAATCAATGCACCTTATCAGCTTGTGAACAAAGCAGATCGCGCTGCGGAGAAGGGCGGATATGCGGGAATCTTCTTTATGTCAGCCACGCTTGTACTGGTTTCTTTTTCCTGTACGATACCTCTCGTGGGCAACGTACTCGTGATGGCGGCAGGTGGACAGATTATCAAACCTATCCTTGGAATGTTTGCCTACTCACTGGCTTTCGCCATTCCGTTTACCTTGTTCGCAATGTTTCCCGAATGGCTGAAGAGCCTTCCGAAGTCCGGAGGATGGCTTAACACAGTAAAGGTAACTCTTGGGCTGCTGGAGCTTGCCCTCGCGCTGAAGTTCTTCAGCATCGTCGACCAGACATACCATTGGGGCCTTCTCGACCGTGACGTGAACATCGCGATCTGGATCGTCATCTTTACCGTGCTTGGTTTCTATCTGCTGGGCAAGATCAGACTATCCAGCGACACCGTGGTTGAGAAAGTGAATGTCGCCAGGCTGCTGCTGTCAATCTCCGTCTTCAGCTTTGTGGTCTACTTAGTACCAGGACTATGGGGTGCTCCATTGAAGATGCTGGCGGGCTATCTTCCTCCTATGCATACTCATGACTTTGACCTGATCGCAGCAACCAGAGGATCGGATAAGAATGAGACTTGTGGGATTCCTCTTTACTCCGACATTCTGCAGCTCCCACTTGGACTGCAAGGGTACTTTGATTATGACCAGGCTCTTGCCTGTGCCCGTGAGCAGAACAAACCCCTTTTCATAGATTTCACCGGACACGGATGTACTAATTGCCGCGAGATGGAAGCCGTCGTGTGGGCGGATCCTGCGGTGTTGCAGAGACTCACTAATGACTACGTCGTCGTCGCTTTATATGTAGATGACAAGACAGAGCTACCGGAAGAGAAATGGTATACTTCAAGCTATGATGGAAAAGTCAAGAAGACGATCGGAAAGCAAAACGCCGACCTTCAAATTCGTCAGCTGAATAATAATGCGCAGCCTTTCTATGTGCTGGTAGGTGCTGATGAAAGTGTCCTTGTGGCTCCATACAGCTATAACCGGAATCCGAAAGACTTCGTCACATTCCTTGATACGGGGAAAAAGAAGTATCACGATCTCTATGGCGCTCCAGCGGAGTAGCTAACAGTCTCAAAATTTCAAATTTCTCACACCAGCAGGTTCTGAACCGATCCGCGATGCTCTCCGGGAAATCGAGGAGAATTCCCCCGGGATGTCGTTATAATCCCTTGAAAAAACTACCGAAAACGGACCAATTCATACTTAAATCGGCACTTTGCCAGCAACCCGCAGTATTTTGATTTTCTGAACATTGCGTTATATTTGGATTGCTTAGAGTTTCCTTACTTGCCTGGAAGTTTATTTTTTAAAGGGCGTATATTTGAAGCTCTCATTTTTTAACCTTGCCCACGGGCAATAAAAAAGACACCTCAAATGAACAAACGCATCGCTGGACTAATCGGCTTCTCAGTCATCGCCGTTGGAGTATTCCTCTTGAACCGCTATCTGCCTGACTTCACGTCTAAAGTTGATACGGCCCAGCTGCGAATCATTGATACCATTGGCATCCCTGCGCCGAAAGAACCCACGATGCTTTACGGAATGATCGTCGATGACAAAGTCGTTATCGAAGATAAGATCAAAAGAAATCAGCGCCTTAGCGATATCCTCGAGCCTTATAATGTCTCCTCCAGACTGATCCATCAGATCTCTACCGTATCAAAAGACATTTTCGACGTGCGCAAGATCGCCGCCGACAAGAAATATACTGTCATCTGTAACGAGGACTCATTGAAGACAGCAAAGGCTTTCGTCTATGAACCAAATGCCATTGACTACGTAGTCTTCAATTTCGAAGATGCGACTGTCAACGTATTCAAGAGAGAAGTGGTGACTGTCGAGAAGACAATCACCGGTGTCATTAACTCAAACCTTTCAGCGACGATTGATGAAATGGGCATCTCCCATGAGCTGACCAACAAGTTTGTGGATATCTTCGGATGGCAGGTAGACTTTCAGCGCCTTCAGAAAGGTGACAAGTTTAAGCTCATCTTCGACGAGAACCAGGTGGATGGTCATCCTGTCGGCATCGCGCAGATCAAAGGAATTTACTTCGAACATTTCGGATCTCCCATTTATGCCATTCCATTCGACCAGGGAGACGGTATCAGTTTCTTCGACGCCAACGGCAAGAGTATGCGCAAGGCTTTGTTAAGATACCCGATTGAATTCACACGCATCAGCTCGCGTTATACGATGAACCGCTTCCATCCTGTAAGAAAGGTTTGGAAGGCACACCTTGGTACCGACTTCGCAGCGCCTACGGGAACACCGATCCGTGCTGTGGGCGATGGTATCGTAGAAGAAGCGCAATACAAATCGAACAACGGAAATTATGTGAAGATCCGCCACAACGCGACTTACACAACACAATACCTGCACATGTCGAAGATTGCTCCAGGCGTGCGTGCCGGCACCCGTGTGCAGCAAGGACAGACAATCGGATATGTGGGAAGCACCGGGCTTGCTACAGGACCTCACCTTTGCTATCGCTTCTGGAAAAACGGCGTTCAGGTCGACGCTCTGCAAGTCGAGCTTCCTCCTACAGAACCTGTTAAGAAGGAGAACATGGAGGCTTTCGAACTGGTGAAAAACGACCTTATGCAGAAGCTTGAAAGCATTCCGTTCGAAGACGGCAGCTCCAACGATCCGATGGCGCGTCTCTGACCGCTGGAGGCGGCGCACACTGCAACGCCTTCGGCACGTGACCTTTCAACAGGCGTTATCTGCCATTCGCAGTAACCTGTGAGTTTTTTTCCCGACCTTTAGATGCGTTTTCGATTTTGATCGTTTAACAGTGCGATGAAGGGCCTCGGCGTATTAATATTTCTTCTTATTTCTTTCTGCTGCAATGCACAAAAGGTGGCGCTCGTCCTCAGCGGCGGTGGCGCGAAAGGCATTGCTCACGTTGGAGTACTGAAGGCCCTGGAAGAACACGGAATCCCCATCGACTGTGTCACAGGAACTTCAATGGGAGGGATCATCGCGGGTTGTTACGCCGCGGGAAAGAGCCCCGCAGAAATCGAGGACATCATCCTTTCCGACAAATTTCTACAATGGGTGAACGGCGGAAGTGAGAAAGGCTTCAACTACTTCTACCATCAGAGTGAATCCAATCCCGGCTTTATATCCCTCAACCTTGCCGTCGATTCAACACTGAACTTCCAGTTTCACTCCAGCATCGCGAACGACGCAACGCTCAACTTTGCACTTGCAGAACACATGGCGCAGGCCTCAGCCATCTCCAATAATAACTTTGATAGTTTATTTGTGCCGTTAAGAGTAGTCGCCGCCGATATATTCACACAATCTGAAGTAGTGCTCCGGAAAGGTAGTCTCAGCGATGCGCTTCGTGCCACGCAGACAGTTCCATTCTTTTACACCCCGATCCGTATCGATGGAAAGTATCTCTTCGACGGCGGTGTATACAACAACTTCCCGGTTGATGTCGCGAAAGAAGATTTTAATCCTGATGTGGTCATTGGCGTCAATGTGTCTACAAAAATCTTTGAAGACTATCCATACGACAACGATGACAAGCTGATCTCCAAATCATTGTTGTATATGCTTCTGGACAAGTCGGATCCGTCAGGGCTATCGGACAGTGGTGTATTCATTCAGCCCAACCTGAAGGGATTCACCTCTTTTGATTTCAAACGAGCCAAAAGCCTTATCGATAGCGGCTACGTCCAAACCATCAGACAGATGGATGAGATCAAGAAAAAAGTAAACCGCACCATCACCTGCGATGAAGTGTTCGAAAAGCGAAATGAATTCACGAGCAGAAGCGTTCCTTTTTCCTTCAGTAAACTTTCTTTCGATGGCTTCAATTCAAAACAGCGCGGGTACATCCGCGGTGTATTCAAGGCACCTCGCCGGCAGAAAGGACCCTTCTCCTACTCCGATATGAAGAAAGGTTACTTCCGGCTTGTCTCCGAGGAATACTTCAGGAACGTGTACCCGCGGATAATGTATGACAGCTCCGGAGAGACGTTCACCCTTAATCTTACACGGCGTCCTCATAGAAACTTCCAGGTAGACTTTGGAGGTGTTATCGCAAGCCGTGACGTTAGCAACATTTACCTTGGACTAAACTATTTCTGGTTTAATCATACGCTGACACATGCCTATGTCGGGATTCAGACCGGAAGCTTCTATAAATCCGCGCAGGTCAAAGTAAGATGGGATTTCTCCACGCCATTTTACCTTGAGCCTCTTCTGGAGTTCAACAGCTGGGATTACATCGATAACAACGACTTGCTTAAGGACGTATCAACCGATAAAGACCCGACAATTCTTACGCGGATCAACCGAAAGGTCGGTCTGAATGTAGGGGTACCGTTGAAGCATTCTTTCAAGACGATAGGATCGTTTGAGCTGATGAACAATACAGATCGTTACAGCAATGCCAGGGCCTTCAACTCAAATGATGTACTTGACCAGCTTGACATTCACGGTTATCGCACCGGAATTCAAATCTCAACGAACACTCTGAATCGTAAACAATATGCTTCTGCGGGGCGGGCCTTTACGCTCACAGGAGATTTATTTTCTGTGACGTCGCGTCTTCGCCCGGGAAATACTTCCGCGGTAACAGGCCATAGCCGGGAGGACCACAAATGGGTGCGCCTGAAGTTTTCCGCTGAACAATACTTCGAGGGTGAAATTTATAAGCCCGGGTATTATGTCGAAGGCGTTTTATCCAATCAGCCCTCTCTTCAGAACTACATGGGGACCATCATCAACGCTCCCGCCTTTCTGCCAATGCAGGATAGCCGAAGCCTACTCCTTCAGAGGTTCCGTTCCTTCAACTACGTCGCCGGCGGGATCCGGAACGTGTTCTCTCTCGGACGCAGCCTCGATGCACGGATCGAAGGATACATCTTTAAACCCTTCGAGTATCTCCAGGCCACGGCAAACCACGAGACAGTGATCACAAGAGACCTGAAAGATGTTTTCCTCTGCGGAACCGCGGGCCTTGTATATCACGCCGCCATCGGACCCATAAGCCTGAGCTTCAATTATTATGACGATGATGAATCCCAGTTCGGTGTGCTTCTTCACGTCGGATACTTACTCTTTCAGCGACATTCCTTCGACTAACATTTGCTGGAATTTCCATCTTTTTAATACCCCGTCTCTTTCGTCTTGAATTTTTAATTAAGTTTAACATTGGATTCACCTAACCGATCGCAAAATGCGTTTTTTAACCGCCCTTTTTCTGGTAGTCCTGGTTGTCAATTTTTCGCAGGCGCAGAAACTTCAGTGGGCATCAAAAGTTATTGAGTTTTCTTCGGAGTTAACTCCTGTCCAATACTCCGCCCAGCAAGCGCTTGGCAAGCCGAACGTACTCCCTGCAGGGGGACAAAGTCCGAACGCATGGGCCCCTGATCGTCCAAAACGAAAAGAGTTTCTCAAGCTTGGTTTTGCTGAACCTATGAAGATCCGTCAGGTCGCAATTGCAGAGTCTCATAATCCAAGTGCGATCTTTAAAATTTACGCTTACGATGAAGCAGGGAAGGAATACCTTTTGAATACGCTTAACCCTATGGTTGTGCCGCTCAAGGGAAGGATGCTTAATATCTTCATGGACGAAACACCATATTCTGTTGTCGCCATCAAGATAGAATTCGATGGGGCTGCTATTCCCGATTATTATGGAATAGATGCCGTCGCCATATCGGATTCCAAATACCCGATCATCGCAGACATCCCGACAATGCAAATGCTGGCTTCAGGAATTCTGATTGAGGCACTCGACAAAAATGTGAACAGTGAATACTCTGAATACAATCCATTGCTTTCGCCGGATGGAAAGACGCTTTATTTCAGTCGCAAGAACCACCCGGAAAACATCGGTGGCGTAAATGACAAAGAGGACATCTGGTATTCTGAGCTGGACTCCGCAGGGCGCTGGCAGCTCGCAAAGAACATGGGGGCACAGTTCAACAATACCGGCCCTAACTTCGTGAGCACTATCCAGTCCGTTACTCCTGACGGCAAATCTGCGATCATGCTTCTTGGAAACAAATATCTACCGAATGGCAAGATGGCCGCAGGTGTTTCTATCAGTTCCAACGTATCAGGAGAATGGTCAAAACCTGTCGCACTGGAGATCGCCAACGATTATAACTATGCCGAGAAAGCAAATTACTTTTTGACCGACAACCGTCAGACACTGCTTATGTCCGTTGAGCGGGAGGACACCAGAGGAGACCGCGACCTCTATGTTTCTTTCATGCTTGCAGACAGCACCTGGTCTGAGCCGATGAACCTTGGCGATGTGATCAACACAGCGGCTGAAGAGTCCGCACCCTTCCTGGCATCTGATGACAAGACATTATACTTTTCTT
>JAEYXN010000019.1 GCA_023431285.1 Bacteroidota bacterium | reverse complement strand
GATACACACATCCAGTATGTTCACTATTGGTTTCCCATTCCAGCGGTGAAGCTTCCTGGAAATTATGTGGTCGTTGTGTACCGGGGTTCTGACAAAAGCGATATCGTGCTAAGCCGGAGGTTCATGGTGTACGACAACCAGATCAGCTTTGTCAAAGACGGAAAACTGATTGGCGGGGGCGGTATTGCCGATCTCAATCAACAAATAAATTTCACCATCAATCATTCCAACCTTAACATCCTTAACCCGATGATGGATGTTCATGTAACGATCCGGCAAAACCAACGATGGGATAATATTGTACAGGACATCAAGCCAAGTTTTGTCCGCGATTTAGAGAAAGAACTGGAGTACCGATTCTTCGATGCAGAGCGGATGTTCAAAGGCGGAAATGAATTTCGGTTCTTTGATCTCAGGTCGCTAAATAATCCTGGCAGAAATGTGCGGACCGTCGACCGGAAGACGAAGCCATATGAAGTATTCATCGAGCGTGACAAGTCGCGAAGAGACGAGGCGTACTCTCAATACGCCGAAAGAAACGGAAACTTCCTCATCGACAATTACGATTTCCGTGACCTCGCCTATACGAACTACGCGTGGGTGAATTTTACGTTGGCGTCGAGGAAGATCAACGCTGATGTCTATGTCGCCGGAGCATTCAATGACTGGCGCCTTGATAACAGGAACCGGATGACTTACGATTCTACTCAGCAGGTATACAAATCACGCATTCTGCTAAAGCAAGGATGGTACGACTATCAATACTATGTCAAAGGAAACGGGATTCCACCCTACTATTTTGAAGGAAGCTTTTTTCAAACGGAAAACCTGTATGAAATTTTCGTGTACCACCGCCCTTTTCAGCCAAGGGCCGACCTTCTGATTGGATATATTCGACTGGAGGAGAACCCGCGTTAAGCGTATACCATGTCGTGTTGAGTAGCGCGCTGAATGGGGTCGTTGTTGGCAACATCCAGCATGCCGAAACCTTTGTGCGTGAAGTATCCCAGCCCGTGCTCATACACAAATTGCTGAACCTCCTTGGCGGCGTACAGGGTAAAAGGAAAAGTATATCCCCGGACTTCAAACTTCACATCATTGTCAAAGAGCGGATAGATCCGCGCGAATTTTTTGTGCGAGGCCTGAATACGTTGAATATAATCGCGGTCTGGAACGAGCTGAAATTTGTAAAAGCTGGCGAGTTGTTCTGGGGTGAACTTCGCTGTTGCTTCCATCCGCGCCAGTGTGTTTTCATATAATAAATCGGAAAACTCATCGCTTTCAGGAGAGACAAATTTTTTACCGCTTTCGTCATTAAAGGCCGCAGGGATGACCACGACCGGTGATATGCAGAGAAATCTCGATTCATCGTGGATCTGTACTTTCTCCTCCTCTTCCGCTGACTCAGGCACCAGGTGAAGGTTGCCGACGATTATTTCTTTTTGTTCAAAAACGCGCGCGAGGAAATAGTCGAGGAACTTCCGGTCTGAACAGGCAAACACGAGAGTTACTTTCGATGAAAAGTAGTGCAGCCCTTTGCGGCTTACTTTCGTCTGGCCCTTTAATCCGGAAAAATTGTAACCGTTAAATTCGACATAGCTTTTCTCCGGGCCGAAAATCAACAGGCCCTTGATTACCTGGGCTAACAGATACTGGTGATGGAACGGTACGTGAGCTCCCCTGTTCTTAAGCGAAAAAATAATCCTGGTTCTCAAGCCCCAAAAAATTTAGATGGGATAAAAAAGTTGACCCAATACAGTAAAAAGATGCTCCGGGTGGCGGAGCATTTTAATAAAGCTAACAAAAAATCAGAAAGGTAAAAATCCCAAAAGTCTAATAATTATACATTGAAACGGAAATGCATTATATCGCCGTCCGCCACTGTATATTCCTTTCCTTCGACCGACATTTTGCCCGCTTCCTTACATCCTGCCTCCGACTTATATTTCTGATAATCAGCGAGTTTTATGACTTCTGCCCTTATGAATCCTTTCTCGAAATCTGTATGAATCACCCCTGCAGCCTGGGGTGCTCTCCATCCCCGTCTGATGGTCCACGCCCGGACTTCTTTCTCACCGGCGGTGAAATATGTTATAAGATTCAGGAGTGTATATGACGCACGGATGAGCTTATTCAGCCCCGATTCAGTGAGCCCATATTCCTCGAGGAACACCTTACGATCTTCCTCGCTTTCGAGTTCAGCGATCTGTGCTTCGATAGCAGCACTGATTACTACCACCTCTGCGTTCTCATCCGCGACATGATTCTTCAACGCCTCGACGAACTTATTACCGGTGTGGATGGATCCCTCATCCACGTTAGCTACGTAAATGACCGGTTTTGCTGTCAGAAGCTGTAAATCAGCCACAGCTTTCCAGTCCTCTTCATCTGCCTGGATGGTCCGGGCGTTCTTTCCGGCCAGCAACGCCTCTTTGTATTGCTGAAGGATAGAGAGTTCCTTCTTTAGCTTTGCATCCCCTCCTTTAGCAGCCTTCTCCACCCGTTGGATCTTCTTCTCAACCGATTCAAGGTCCTTCAGTTGAAGTTCAGTATCAATAATCTCCTTATCAGAGACGGGATCAACACGTCCATCAACGTGCACAATGTTGTCATTTTCAAAACAACGCACCACGTGCACGATTGCATCAACTTCCCGGATGTTCGCCAGGAACTGATTTCCAAGGCCTTCACCCTTGCTGGCACCTTTCACCAGGCCCGCAATGTCCACAAATTCGATCGTCGCAGGGAGAACTCTCTGAGGATTAACAAGCCCTTCAAGTATTTTGAGACGCTCATCCGGAACTGTTATAATTCCGACATTCGGCTCAATCGTGCAAAACGGGAAGTTTGCTGCTTCCGCTTTATTATTTGAAATAGCGTTAAATAAAGTCGATTTGCCTACGTTCGGTAGCCCTACTATTCCGCATTGAAGTGCCATGCTTTCATCTTTGATTTGGCCGCAAATATAGGACTTGCTAAAGAATAGTATGGAAGGAAACAAAAAAAGCCCATGATTCCTCAAGGGCTTTTACTTATAGGTATAGGTCGAGATAGGTCTAGTCCCACTTCAGCTCAGTGTCCAGTCCATTGGATTTGCTGGTAGACACTTCAGCTGGTTCTTCGGTTTCGTGTTCGTGAACATGGTCGAACTGAGAGAAATCCACATTCGGCATCAGTTCATTTTTCACGTGGTTCACCGTACTGTTCAGCGCTTCCAAAAACTTATTGAAGTCTTCTTTATAGAGGAAAATCTTGTGCTTCTCGTACGTAAAGCCATCCTCTTTAAACCGTTTTTTACTTTCCGTGATTGTGAGATAGTAATCATTCGAACGGGTCGACTTCACATCAAAGAAATAAGTTCGCTTTCCGGCCTTTACTTTCGCGGAGTATATTTCATCCCTGCCGTTTGTCTTGTTTTCTTCCACAATCCTTCAATTTTAATGTTAGGTTTAAGTTTGGTGGCAACTAAGTTAGTACTTTGACAAATCAATCCAAATTTACGGTTTGTTAAAACTCCGGGAATTGGCCATTTGACCCTGTTTTTTGCCGAAAAACATCCTAATTAATCAGTAAATATTGATTTTTCCAAAGAGTGAAGCTGGATCTTAACAATATCAATCACGCCGCGAGCCTGGAATTTCTTGCCCACCAACTGGTCGAGGGCTTCATTACAGGACTGCATAAATCCCCATATCACGGGTTCTCAGTGGAGTTCGCTGAGCATAAATTGTACAATGAAGGGGAAAGCACCAGACATATCGACTGGAAGGTATTTGCACGAACAGACCGGTTGTTTACGAAGAGGTATGAAGAGGAGACAAACCTTCGTTGCATGATTGCGCTGGACACCTCGGCTTCCATGTATTATCCATCAGAAACGAAAGCGAAGATTCGTTTTGCCAAGTATGGTGCCGCGGCTTTGAGTTATCTTCTCGTCAATCAACGCGACGCTGTGGGATTGTGCTTATTCTCTGATGTACTGGAGACCATCACACCGGTGAAGTCAACTGCCAACCACCTCGACAAAATTCTCAGACAGCTCAATGATCTGGAGAAACGTACACCTCCTCAGTCGAAAACTAAAGTATCGCGCATCCTGCATGAGATCGCAGAAAAAATGCATCGGCGGTCATTGGTGGTGATCTTCAGCGACATGTTTGATTTGGAAGAGAACACCGAAGAAGTTTTCAAGGCTCTTCAGCATCTCAAGCACAACAAACACGAAGTGATTGTTTTCCACGTCATGGATTTTGAAACTGAATTACAGTTCAACTTCGAGGACCGACCTATGGAATTTATTGATGTAGAGACCGGAGAACGCCTTAAGCTGAATCCTGGAGACGTACGACATCACTATCGCGAAGAAGCCTCGCGTTTTCATAGAGAGCTCAAAATGAGATGCAATCAGTATAAGATCGACTTTATCGAAGCCGATGTGAACACGTCTTTTAGTCTGATCCTACAAACGTATCTGATAAAAAGGGCGAAGATGAGATAATCAGTCTTGATTAATCAAGCCTCAACTTCCTGATGGAGCCACGCCTTCTTAGCGAGCAATTCCTCTTTCGTTTCAACATAATCAGGATCCGGAACGCAGCAATCTACCGGACAAACCGCGGCACATTGTGGCTCTTCATGAAATCCTGTACACTCCGTACACTTACCAGCAACGATATAATAAAATTCATTCGACACAGGAGTTTGAAGGTCCTTCGCATCCATTGCTGTGCCGTCTTCTAATTCAACTTTCTCCAGTTTTGTCCCACCGGCCCAATTCCATTCTCTCCCGCCTTCATAGATCGCCGTGTTTGGGCACTCCGGTTCGCATGCACCGCAGTTGATGCACTCGTCCGTAATCATTATTGCCATGCTTTTTCTATTTTTGGTCCGTTACAATTACAAAAATAACACGAAACGGGCCATTGAACAAGTCATTCACCGTACAGCTCATGCTCATGCCCGTTAGTCTTAATCAACTAAAACCTATTCCCGCCGTATTCGGAAACAGCGGCGCGCGCTTAAAAGTTTAAGATGAATACGTATGAACGGATAAAAGCATTTGCCAGGCTGGGCGATTACCTGAAAAATATGCCGTCGGCAGAGATGCAATCGTTAACGACAATGGCAAGGAATGAAAATTCCTGGTTTACGCCCGAATCAGTAATGATGGCCATTTCGGCAATCGCTGGAAACCTAAATGAGGAATCCTTAAAAAACTGGCTAAAGAATTACAATTTTTTTTCCGGAGAATCTAAGAGAATCGGTGTAGTGCTGGCAGGCAATATCCCCCTCGTTGGATTTCATGATGTGATGTGCATCATTCTAAGTGGGAACACCGCTATCATCAAGACGTCATCAAAAGATCAAATCCTGATGACCTTTCTCCTCGAAAAGTTGAAATCCATCGAACCAACGATCGGGAATCAAATCGAAATAACAGATCGGCTGAAAGACTTTGCCGGTGTCATCGCTACCGGTAGCGATAATACTTCGCGCTATTTTGAATACTATTTTGGAAAGTATCCGCATATCATCCGCAAGAACAGATCATCAGTTGCCATCCTTACAGGCCATGAGTCGAACGACGACCTCCTGTCACTGGGAAAAGATGTGTTCTCGTATTTCGGCCTCGGATGTAGGAATGTTTCCAAGCTGTTTGTTCCAAAGGAATATTCCTTCGACACACTGTACTCAGCGTGGTCTCACTTCAATGAAATAATCCACCATCATAAGTATTGTAATAACTACGACTATCAGAAATCGATTCTACTGATCAACCGGGACGAGTTCCTGGACAATGGATTTGTCATTCTTCAGCAATCATCCCGTCTGGTCTCCCCTATTTCTGTTGTCTACTATGAAGTTTATTCCGACGACAAAGAGTTAGAGACAGTCTTGAGTACTCATGCATCGAAGATCCAGACCATAGTCGGGAGTCATCGCTTCGCAAAAGTTCGTTTTGGCGATGCCCAATGTCCCGCCTTAGACGACTACGCAGATAACGTTGACACAATGAAGTTCCTGGAAAGCATATCGTAAGAACAAAAAAAGAGAGTAGCTTTTAACTACTCTCTCTCGTGGTGTATAAGCATTAAGGCTTGTCGCCTCTGAGCACTTCGACCCAGCCGGTGAATGTTTCTCCTCCGGAGACCTGTAGCCTGTAATAGTAGATTCCGTCAGGTTCTGATTTCGCATCCCAGAAATTTCCTTCTCGATAATTGCCCGAAGAGAACACCTGTTTACCCCAACGGTTTGTAATCACAAGTTTGTGACTACCCTCCTGAGGCAGGTTCACGATTTCGAACGTGTCATTTATCGTGTCGTCATTAGGAGTAAAAATGTTCGGTATAAGAATTCTTGTATCCGCAGGCACGATCACGAGCGTGGTGACTTCACATCCGTTGGCATCAATAGCCTGCACGAGATAGTTACCTACCGGAAGGTTTCGGAAATCATACTGGTAGTTGCCTTGTGTATTTCTGTATACCTCAACATCGGCCATGATTGGTGCATTCGATGATGGATCCAGCACCGATACAATGAAGAACGGACCGCTCTGGGCATCGCTGAAAGGTGATCCACCCACAATTGTGCGAAGCGTAAATCCACCAGTATGGCGAGGCTCTGGCAGCGACTGGCGTATATTGTCTACGTTGAGTACCATTGGTTGTGTCGCTGTATACGTAACCTGATGGAACGGCGTCGTTGGCTCACCCGGACAGAACGATTGATTTTGGTATGCCTTGATCACGTATGTATCCGGCTGTATGAGCCATGTATGCGGCGATCCTGCCGGTGCACCCTGATAGGTAATAGATATCGTTTCAGTTGTCGGAACTGTGAACTCGTCAACTTTATCCGCAAGATTCGACAGGCGATACACCTCGATGGTCATTTGCGCGCCGGGTTGTCCGACGACATTAATCAGGTTGATCGAAGGATTTGCATCGGCGAAGCAAACACGTTGCACACTGAAGCTGATTGCATACGCTCCTTCAATCTCCCCAGTAGGACGGGTCGAAGGACATACATTGCCCGATGCCGGTTTGACAAACACAAAGTAGCTGCCTCGGCTGAGAGTATCTACGAAGATTGCAGGATCTCCGTCGTTGTAAGTATATGGAACATATTCTTGAGGCTCTGTAACCTGGCTCTTACCAATACCAATCAGATAATTTCCAGGAACTGTGAACCCGATGCTGATGACACCGCTCTTTCCGTTGTTCACGCAATCGGCATCTGCTATCCTCGTCACAGTAAAGTCAACAGCTCCAGGAGAACTTATCACGGTCGGATCATTTTCGGTGGTGACCACACATCCGTTCTCATCGCGGATCTCAACGAAGTAAGTTCCACTCGGTAATCCTGTAAATGGATTGCTTGCAGCCTCATAATCGCGAACTACTATTGGACCAGTACCAGTGACCCGCATCAGACGTGCTTGTTTGGCACCGTTTCCACCAATCACATTGGACAGCGTAATAGAGCCATCTTCTTCGTTACATGCGCTCACGTTAGTCTTTGCGATGTCATAAGTAATCTGCGGGAACAAATGCTGAAGTCTGACCAACACTGTATCCGGACAAGTAAAAAGATTTGTCTCGTCTATCTTAATGACCAGGTAATTATTGTCTGTTGCTGGTATACCGTCGATCGGAGCTCCCGGAGTAAATTCTCCGCCAACAGTGGTACCGTTGTGCGTGAACTCGTAGAAGTATCTTCCGGTAGTCGTTCCTTTGGCTCCAAGGGTAATGGATCCGTCAAAGTCACCAAAGCAGGTTACGTTTTGATTGATCGTTTCAGAGGTGACCTCTACAATCGTCTCACGCTCTAGTGTGTACTCGAAGTCGGTGACACAAACAGTTCCTGCGAGATCGCGAATGGTATAGAAGTATTTTCCGGCTTTTAATCCGTCGAAATCAACCGTGCTTCCTCGTTCGGTATTGTTTAACGCGTCAGGATGCGCAGGATTAGTTTTGTATATCTCATTCTGAATAGTGACATCGTAAGATCCAGGCAGATTGAAAAGTAAACCGCCATTATCAGGATCTGCGCATGTTGTCAGTGTCGGCGTAATAGGAATTGATGTCAGTGCCGGGCAGTTTCCACCACCGCCACCGCATGCTCCCGTATTGGAAACGCTCACTACGATTTGAGTGGCAGGGCTATTTCCACAACCATAGACTGCCTCTACTTCATATGTAAGCGAGCCTGCCAGCGCAGTGTTCAATTCGGCACCCGGCGTATGAGAGGCTGTCGTCGTCGTTAATAGTGTTTTCGTCAGTGGATCAGCCGGATCGGTGTAATAATACCAGTTAAACGATGTGGCTCCTGGTGCCACCACGGTCAAAGCCGGTGCGACTGAGTTCTGGCAAATAGTTACAGGACTTACAGCAACAGGCCTTGCCGAGAAATTGATTATAACATCGTCGAAGCTCGGATCACAGGTTCCATTAGCGATTATCCAGCGAAGCGTATAAGCATTTCCGGAAACACCGATGATCTGTGATGCAGGGTTCGAAGGTGTCACTACTGATCCTCCGGTGCCAGACACGATTGACCAGAAGCCCGTGCCACTTGTTGCAGTGTTAGCGGCGAGATTAGTAACCACAGATCCACAGATCACCTGATCAGGACCTGCGACAGCAACCGTAGGCGCATCGTTGATCGTGATTGTCATCTCGTCAACGCTGGTGCCGCAGCTGTTGCTCACAGTCCACTCGATCCTGTATGTCTCACCATTTACTCCAGTGAAAGAAGCAGCTGGATCCGCTGTGTCTGAGATCGCGCCACCGCTTCCGTCAATGATTTGCCATACTCCCGTACCAGATGTCGGAATGACTGCTGCAAGCGTATACGTAGTCTCGCATCCCTGCTGGTCGAGGCCTGCATTGGCAACACTTGGCACGTTATCAAATTGTATTCTTACGTCATCAAAGGTCGGGTTTGCACAACCTGCTCCGGTAATAGACCACCTTAATATATATGACGTTCCCGCATTTCCGGAGAAATCACTCAACGGGGCTGATGGATCTGCAAGTGTACCTCCTGTTCCGGAAACAATGGTCCAGCCACCGGTTCCTACCACAGGTGTATTGCCTGCTAAGGTTGTTGTCGTACCACAAAGTGCCTGGTCAGGACCTGCCTCTGCGATAGAAGGAGAATTTGGATCGACAGTAATTTCAACATCATCAAATTTGTCGCTGCATGATCCATTCGAGGTTGTCCAACGGAGGGTATACACGGTACCTGCTACACCTGCGAAATTGCTGTTAGGATCAAGAGGATCACTTAACACTCCTCCACCGCCAGCGACGATGGACCACATTCCCGTTCCGATAAACACAGGATCGGCTTCAAGCTGTTCTGTTCCGCAGATAGTTTTGTCAGGACCGGCCACCGCATCAGCTGGGTTTTCGTCGAGGACAATGGTAACGCGATCAAACACATCTCCACAGGGAGACGTGATCGTGTATTGGAGTTCGTTCACCGTTCCTGCTAATCCAGTGAATGTCGTGATGGCACTGTTCGGATCAGAGAAGACTCCTCCGGGACCAGACACAACGGACCAGGTACCTGTCTGCGATGATGACGCACTTGCATCAAGCGCGATAATGTCTCCACAAACCGGAACATACGTTCCTGCATTGGCAACAGGGGTACTGTTATCGAAAGTGATCTCAACTTCATCGAAGCTTGGCGTACAACCAGGATCAGCAGAAGAGATCGTCCAACGCAATGTATACGTCTCACCTGGAGTTCCGGTAAACGTCGCCGCTGGATTCGAATCATCCGAGAACGTACCTGCATTCGGGCTTGAAATAATCCATTGGCCGGTGCCCACTACAGGGGCATTTCCACTCAACTGGGTAGTTCCACTTCCGCACACCGTTTGATCTGGTCCGGCATCGGCGATCGTTGGTGAGTTTACATCAAATGAGATTTGAACCTGGTCAGCCGTTGAAGGACAAGTACCACTCGTGATTGTCCACTCAAGCGTGTAGGTACTACCACCGTTTCCGCTGAAGGACGATGCAGGGTTTGCCGGATCAGAGAAAGATCCTCCCGCAGAAGGTCCTACTATTGTCCAGAGACCAGTACCAACGGTCGGGGTATTCCCTTCTAAGACTGTCGGGCCACACACAGATTGATCTGCTCCGGCATCCGCCACAGCAGGCAGATCATTGAATGCCACGGCCACCGTGTCGTCCAGGAACCCACAGCCACTGGTGATTCTCCAGCGCAAATAATAAGTAGTTCCTGCGAGCCCGGAGAAATCAGCTTCGGGGTCAGCAGTACTTGAAATTGAGAATCCGGTAGCTCCCATAAGAACTGCCCAGCTTCCTGTTCCATTTACCGGAGTGTTTGCTGCAAGCTTGGTTGATGTTCCGCAAATATCCTGATCGACACCAGCGAGAGGTTGAGTTGGAGCATCAGAGTCGATGGTAATGGTTACCTCGTCGGCAGCAGAACATCCACCATTGGTAATTGTCCAACGTAGTGTATAAACCTCACCGGGTGTTCCGGAAAACATTGTCTGAGGGTCACCAGCGTTCGCAATATTTCCACCAGTTCCGCCGACGATTGACCAGGAGCCGGTTCCTATCACCGGTGTGTTGGCCGCAAGTTGGATTTCGCCGCATACGTTATCGTCAGGACCCGCGTTAGGGGTTGACAAAAGATCTTCAAAATTAACGATTACCGAGCTCGAACTGTTACCGCAAGCATTTGATATGGTCCATACTAGTTCATACGTTTCTATTGCATCTGCAGTGAATGACGATGTTGGGCTTGTCGGGTCGGAGAAAGTTCCTGTCAGAGCAGGAACAGACGGCGCGATAGACCATAGGCCAGTTCCTGATGTCGGAGTATTCGCCGCAAGAATAACTTCATTCCCGCAGACTTCCTGATTTGATCCGGCATTGGAAAGTGTCGGCGTATCGACGAATGAGATCGTTACAAAATCAGTTGTAGCGCCGCAACCTGTTCCGCTAATTGTCCACGCGAGTACGTAGGTTTTTCCGACAAGACCCTCGAAAGTAGAATTTGAGGCTGTCGGATCTCCGAACGTTCCTCCAAGAGGCGCATCATTAGGGATTACATCAGCGATAGACCAAAGTCCTGTTGCAGCTAAAGGATCATTACCGGCAAGGAATGCGTCTGTACCGCAAATCTCCTGATCCATTCCGGCGTCAGCAACGGGGGGAGAATTGTTGTCTATGGTGATCTCAACATCATCACTTGACGAACACTCTCCGCTAGTTATTGTCCAGGTAAGAGTGTAGGTTTCGCCAGGAGTTCCGGCAAACGTAGTTGTCGGATTTGTTGCGTCCCCAAAAGTTCCTCCCACTCCGGAAGCTGTCCAAAGACCAGTTCCTGTAGCAGGTGTATTTCCTTGTAATGCGCTGCCGTTACAGATCATTTCATCAGCTCCGGCATCCGCGATTGTAACGCTATTGGAAAAAGAAATGTTTACCTCATCAAAGCTTGAGCATCCACCATTCGTGATGGTCCAACGTAATGTGTATGTGACGCCCTCGCTACCGCTGAATACGGTTATTGGATCTGTTGCATCCACGAAAGATCCACCAGCTCCTGCTTCAATTGTCCAGAGTCCTGTGCCTGTCACGGGCGTATTTCCTTCAAGCTGCTTAGGCCCGCAGGTTTCGTCATCAGTGCCCGCATCCGCCAGAGTAGCCTCGGCATTCATTGTGATCTGGAGTTCGGCGAATGTTGCAGGGCATGTGCCGCTGGTAATCGTCCATCGCAAGAGATATGTTTCGCCGGCTTGCCCTGTGAAGTTAGAAACAGGATTCGAAGGATCTGCGATCGTTCCTCCTGGCGCAGCATTCTCAATAGTCCACAATCCTGTACCTACTACAGGCACATTACCCGTAAGTTGAGCGCTCGTAACACAGATGTTCTGATCAGGACCAACGACAGCCGTTGTCGGGGCGTCATCAACAGAAATATTGACAGATCCACCAAGGTCTGTGGCTGCACAACCATTTGCATCTGTTAAGGCTATCACTGAATAAGTTCCTGCAGCTGCTTCTGTAATTTCGTAAAACGGTTGGGGGTGATTAGTAATTGTTAATGGGGTTGCTCCTACTGTGTACGTAAAAGTAAATGGTGCTGTACCTCCAAACTCAAACCTGACATTTGGCAATGTCGCTCCGCTACATACCGTGCCTCCGCCAGTCACATTGGTGACCGATGGCAGTGGATTCACTCCTACTGATACAGGCGTTCCAAGATTAGTTCCGATGCATGAGTTGGCATCCGAAAGAGCTGTAATACTATAAGAACCAACTGCTGCAGTGGGAATTGAAAAAGTCGTTGTGCCGTGGTTATTAACCGATACTGGTGCGCCGTCAACTTCATAGGTAAAATTGAACGGCGGGGTGCCGGTGAACGTAAACTGAACAGTAGGCAATAAATCTCCGGCACAAACAGAACCACCTCCACTAACCGCGGCCGTTGGTAAAGGATTCACCACAACCAGAACAGCGGTTCCCAGGGTCGTGCCCGCGCAACCATTTGCATCCGTCAGCGCAGTAATCTGATAGTTACCGGCGGGCGCGTTAGGAATTGTAAATGTAGTTGAGCCGTGATTCGTTACTGAAGTTGAGCTTACGCCATCTGAATATGTAAAATTGAATGGCGCTGTACCTGTGAATTCAAATCCTACGTTAGGCAATGTTTCGCCCGCGCATACGGTTCCACCTCCGGACGTGTTTGAAACTGAAGGCGCAGGTGTAACAGAAACTGGCAGGTCTGCGCCAAAATCCGTTCCCATACATCCATTGGCATCCGATAGAGCAGTGACGCGATAAATTCCGGCTGCTGCATTTGTTATCGAGTAAGTCGTCGCCGGATGATTGTTAACAGTTACTGGCGTGGCTCCGTCCGTGTATGTAAAGGTGAACGGCGCTGTACCTGTAAAAGTAATTGTCAGATTAGGAAGTGGGTCTCCGGCACATACCGTTCCGGTTCCACTGATCGATGCAGTTGGCAGATCATTCACGATAACTGAAACGCTTCCACCGAGGACAGTCGCGCTACAAGTATTAGCATCAGTCAGTGAAGTTATCGCATAACTACCATTGCCGGCATTTGGTATTGTATAATTGTTGCTGGGATGATTTGTGATCGTTACCGGGGCACCGTCCACAGTATATGTGAACGTGTAAGGCGCTGTTCCGGTGAAGCTGAAAACTACGTCCGGAAGGACCGCTCCGGAGCACACTGTTCCACCTCCCGTGACAGAAGCCACTGTTGGAAGCGCGTTTTGGATAACAGCCACAGGTCCACCGAGACTTGTACCGATGCAACCATTGGCATCTGAGAGTGCGGTGACCGAATAGTTACCAACCGGAGCTCCGTTTAGCGAAAAAGTGCTGGCAGGATGATTTGCTACCACCACCGGCGGGTTAATTCCATCAGTGTAGGTAAAGCTAAAAGGTGCAGTGCCAGTGAATGTAAACAAAAGGTTAGGAAGCGGATCGCCCGCGCACACAGCTCCTCCTCCAGAAATCACAGCAGTAGGAAGAGGGTTGACGATTACATCTACAGAACCTCCTAGGTCAGTAGCGTTACAACCATTACCATCAGTTAACGCTGTTATTGAATATGTTCCAAGAGGAGCGTTGGTAACGGTATAGGTTGCGTTGGGATAGTTTGTTTCTGTTACGGTGGTAACTCCGTTAGAGTAAGTAAAAGTATAAGGCGCGGTACCACTGAAAGTGAAAACTACATTAGGTAATGTCTCACCAGCGCAGATTGTTCCTCCTCCGGTAACATCTGTGACAGCAGGAAGAGGATTCACAATTACGGATGCAGACCCGGTAAACGTTGTACCTATACAGCCATTCGCATCTGTCAGCGCAGTAAGAACATAATTCCCTGCGGCGGCCGAAGTGATCGTAAACACGTTACTTCCGTGATTGGTGACATTCGTTGGAACGCCATCAACTTCATAAGTAAAAGTAAACGGTGCGACCCCGGTAAAAGTAAAGGTGACGCTGGGAAGTGCACCCCCTACGCAGGCGGAGCCCCCTCCGCTTACTGTAGCAGTAGGAAGAGGATTAACCACAACGCTGGCGGTGGCCCCGAAGTTGGTGGCAATACATCCAAAATTATCCGTCAAAGCTGTAACGGTATAGTTACCCGCAGGAGCGTTGGGGATTGTATATGTAGTAGCATTGTGATTGGGAACTGTAACCGGCGGGTTAATTCCATCACTGTAGGTAAAAGTAAATGGAGCCGTTCCGGTAAATGTGAACGTCACATTGGGTAGTGTTTCACCGACGCAAACCGTCCCTCCCCCTGATGCTGTCGCTGTAGGAAGTGGTACTATATTGGCGATCACGATTCCGTTCATGTCCGTCGGAGTACAAAAATTATTTGATGCGCGGATCTTGAAGTTGTCGCCATTTGCGAATGTCCCTGCGGGAATAGTAAACTGGAGCGGTCCTCCTGTTCCAATCTGTATGATCCCCGTAGGTGTCGAATTGTTTTGGATGACCTCATAGGTCACGCCGGACTCCGAGGAAGCCATGTCTATTGTAAGGCTACCTCCAGCACATACAGGCTGAGGCGATGGGGTTGTGATCGTTTGGAGCGCTGGCGATGGATCGGTTAAGACTACAGGTCCGACTGTGCGGGTACAGTTCGTTCCATTATCCGAAATGAGAACAGAATATGCGCCTCCAGGGAGGCCTGACAGATCCTGTGTGGTTGCCGAAAAACCGTTCGGCCCGGTCCAGAGGTAAGTATAGCCTGCGCCACTACCACCAGTGACATTCAGGTCAATGAAACCATCGGGCACTGTACAACTTGTATTACTGGCAGAAGAAGTGATTGAGGCGGTGAGGTCTGCCGAAGTATTAAGAATCGTTACAAACTGGACAAAACTTCCATTGGCGTCCTGTACTACTACAAGATATGTTTTTCCTCCGGGAGCGGGTCCACCGGGAAGTCCGGTAATCAAAAGTGGTGTTCCAACCGTAGCCGCTAAAGGCCCGACATCAGGAGGGCCGAAGACAAAAACTCTCAATGGCGGAGGAACAGCATCTGTCACATGAACTTCAAAAGACCCATTTGACAATCCGTCGCAGGCATCTTTCTTATTTTCAATTGTAAAAACAGGCTGAGCAAAAGAGAGCCCGGTGCAAAAAAATAGGGCACCAAGAATCAAAAGTAAAAGTCTTCTTCTCATGCAGCGTTAGGTTAGTACGGTCGTCCTAGATCTTTATTCTTTTAGAAAAAGGACATCGATTTTTATTTGCCTCGTCTACGATAATGATATCATATTCCCCCTTCTTCAGGTTTCTTATGGTTCTCTCACTAATAATATTCACGTTGCCTTTACTATCGATCAACCGAATCTTATAGTCAGCCTCCTTTTCAAAGTTGATCTTCAAAACAGACTGGGAATTTTCCTGAACAACGACCACATCTACGGGAATTTTTTCACAATCCTGAGAATAGCATACAAAGCCAGTTAGTATCAGGGTTACTCCAAAAAACAGTCCTTTGATATTCATAAATGAGGGGCGTTACAAGGCTATATAGTCTTCAAAAAATAATTGTAACCACACTATCCGTAAAGATGCGCGCTGTGGCACTCTGTTCAAAAAATCGTTAATACTAAAAAATCCCGTTCCCTAGCCGGGTAATATTTAAACCAAAAAATCAAAATTTCCTTTTCAGTATTTCGCTCAGCACAAAAGCTTTCTTAAGTCCTTCAGTGTCTCTTAAATCAGTCAAATAGCCCGACAACTGTCCCCTCTCATCTTGGCGTTCAAACTCCTTAAACCGACCATAGCTCATGTCAGTCTTCTCATGGATCAAAGTCTCCTCCAGGGATGGCCGGGAGAATGCCTGGCGTTTCGCCTCTTCATAAACCTGGGTAACCTTGTCGTTGCGATACTTCTCTTCCAGTTCTTCAAGATCCTCCTCCACAACGTCAGATTCATCGTAAGATTCCTGTACCAGCTCCGGGAGCGGAAGCGAAGGCTTCTTCTGCTCCTTCGATTGTGAAATCTCCCTCAACAACTCTTCAAATGTCATCTGCCCCGGAGCAGGTGATCCATCTCGCCCAGGCTGGCTTTTAGGGTTTGGAAACTCTTCCGCACGTTCATCATCAGGAACCTCCGATTGCCCTGCAGGCTTCTTTCTCAACTTGCTCAGGAAGTAGATGATCCCAAACAATATGTAAAGCCATATCGGTATATCCGCCTGCAACTCACCCATTAAACAAATTTATGAAAATATTTCAATAACCAGACAGCCAAGGAGTGCCCTTTCGCAAAAATTCGATGATGCAGGGACCTCAGCTGATACTTCTATTCACTTCTTGCACAAATTGACAGGGCCTTTGAGACGTGTTATGCACGTGAATTCAGACTAATCAACCAAAAAAAGAGCCTTTTCCACTAATTATCCACACGGTTTCTTTTCCTTTTGAATTGGCCTGTGGGTAACCTTATATTTGCCGACTTCATGTTTTAGTTCGTGTGTCCTCGCAGGCGTTTCCGCTCACTCAGTGTTACGCCGGAACATCCAAACTCAGACGTTTGTTGGAATTTACTTTACAACCACTACAAGCATGCAATTAGCGAAACTGGAGATCAAGGGCTTCAAGAGTTTTGCCGACAAAATCGTGATCAACTTTGACGAGGGAATCACGGGTATTGTCGGTCCAAACGGATGTGGAAAATCAAATGTCGTCGATTCTATCCGATGGGTGCTGGGGGAACAAAAGACCAGCGCGCTGCGCTCGGAGAAAATGGAAAACGTCATCTTCAACGGCACAAGTCAGAGAGGACCTCAGCAAATGGCGGAAGTTTCGCTGACCATCAACAATACAAAGAACATTCTGCCAACGGAATACTCGCAGATAACCATTACGCGAAGACTCTATCGTACAGGTGAAAGCGAATATCTTCTCAATGGCGTCGCGTGCCGCCTGAAGGACATTACCAACCTCTTCCTTGATACAGGTGTTGCCTCAAATAGTTACGCCATCATTGAACTTGGGATGGTCGACGACCTTCTCAACGACAAAGACAACTCAAGGAGGATGCTGTTCGAAGAAGCAGCCGGAATCTCAAAGTTTAAAAAACGCAAGAAAGAAACGCTTAAAAAGCTCGAAGACACGGATGCAGATCTTGAACGTGTGGAGGACTTATTGTTCGAGATCGAAAAGAACATGAAAAGCCTGGAGAAGCAGGCTAAACAGACCGAGACTTATTACAGAATAAAGGAAGAATACAAGGACAAGAGCATTACGCTCGCCAAACTCGTTGTCAGCAAGCAAAAAGACCGATTCAATATACTGAACAAACAGATCGCCAATGAAAATGATCGGAAGGTCGGCATGGCGACGGAGATGGCGGAAAAGGAAGCGCTCATCGAAAGCTCCAAGAATGAACTTGTTCTCAAGGAGAAAACATTAGGCTCAAGACAAAAGGCCATCAATGAATTTGTCGCAAAGATCCGCCAGTACGAAAGTGACAAGCAGATCAAGAATGAGCGTCTCAAGTATCTCAATGACCGTGCAAACGGACTACGCGAACAAATCGAACAGGACAAGAAGAGCAACGAAAGGGCCCGCTTCAGTATTCAAAGTCTTGAAACGGAAAAGGGAAATGCGAGTGAAATTTTCGACGAGATTGCGCAGAAGCTTGATGGCCTCAAATCCGATTACGAAGATCAGAAGAGGATCACTGCCGAGCTGCAGACTCAGACCGATGCTCTTCGCAGGGTGCAACGCGAAAAACAGGAAGAGTCTTTTCAGATCAACAAATCAGTTGAGATCCGCGAAATTCAGGTGTCGTCCCTAAAGCAAGAATTGGAGAAGACGGCTTCTGATTCTACACAACAGAGCGCGAGTCTCGTCGAATTCGAAAACAAACTGAAAATCCTTCAGTCAAATCTTTCCGAGAAAAATGCGGAACAGGAAAAACTGAAGCGTGAAGAAGAAGATATTCAGGAGAGAATATCCGCGATGGAAAAAACCATCGAGATGATTCGCGAGGAAATGAACGTCACCAGCCGCAAGCTTGACGCGCGTCAGAACGAATACAACCTGACGAAATCACTTGTCGAGAATCTGGAAGGCTTTCCTGAGGCAATCAAATTCCTTAAGAAGAAAGTTGCAAAGAATGCTCCCCTCCTCTCCGATATCCTAACTACATCCGAAGAATATCGTGTCGCCATTGAAAACTATCTCGAGCCTTTCCTGAACTATTATATTGTTGAGCACGAGGCTGAGGCATATGAGGCGATCAATATTCTCAGCGACGCGTCGAAAGGAAAAGCGCACTTCTTCATTCTCGATACCTTCGATAAGTTCGAGTCGGCTACAGGGCGCATTTATGACAATGCCTTCCCTGCAACTGAGATCATTGAGTACGATCAGAAATACAAAAAACTGATGGCGTACATTCTTGACAAGGTATACATCTATGAGGGAGATCCAAAGACCCTTCCTCAAAGCGATGAAAATACCTTCATCACGAAAAATGGAAAGCTCACAAAAAGAAAGTATAGCATCTCTGGTGGTTCTGTCGGACTTTTCGAGGGAAAGAAAATCGGACGTGCCAAGAATCTTGAGAAGCTTGAAAAAGAAATCAAGGAACTGACGTCAAAACTTGATGAGGTTCGTTCCTCAATGCTTGAAAAACAGTCTGATCTCGAGAAGCTCAGGAACAACAAGATCCGTCAGAAGATTGATGAAGTTCAGAACGCTATCCGCCAGGTGAACGACGAGTTCGTGTCTGTTCGCACCAAACGCGAACAATTCTCCGATATGCTGAACAGCGCTGATCTGCGCCGGGAAGACATCCTGGAGAAGATTGACACACTGCTGCGAGAGTTGGATGAACTTAAGCCGAAAGCCAAGCAGGCACAGCATGACCTGGAAGAACAGGAAGAAAAGCTCGGTGGCATTACACGTAATCTGGCGGCGAACAACGAACTACTCAGCCAGAAATCAGCTGCTTATAATGAGCAGAACATTTTCTTCCATCAACAGGACAACCGCGTCAAGAGTATCGATCAGGAGATTCGGTTCAAGCAGGAGTCGATGGAACAAAGCAGCACGCGCATCGATGCAAATGCCGAAGAGTTGAAGAAAAACGAAGAGGAAGTTAAACGGATCATAGAGACCACACAAAGCAACGACGACGAATTGCTTGGAATGTATGAAGAGAAGGAAGCGATGGAGAAGGGACTCGGCGAAGCGGAGAAAGATTATTATGAAGCGCGGGGTCATATCGATCAGATTGAAAAACAACTCAGAGAAGTGCAGCACCAACGACAGCACGTGGACACCGTGTTGATGGATCTGCAGAATCAATTGAATGAAAGTAAGATGCAGCTGAATGCTGTCAAGGAAAGACTTTCTGTTGAATTCAATGTAGACCTTGATACGATTATCAATCAGGGCACAGCTGAAGAAGCAGAGAAAGAAACCCTCGAACTTGAGAAACTCGACGAAGACAGGATTCGCGCCGAGGTTCAGAAGATCCGTGACAGGCTTGATAACATGGGGCCCATCAACCCTATGGCTATGGAAGCTTACACCGAGATCAAACAGCGAAATGATTTCATCATTGAACAGAAACAGGATTTGCTAAAGGCGAAGGAATCGTTGTTCAATACGATCAATGAGATCGAAGGGGTTGCGAGCGAAACGTTCATGGACTCTTTCAACAAGATCAAAGAACATTTCATCCGCGTATTCAGGTCGCTCTTTACAGAGGGCGATGAATGTGATCTTCGACTTGTAGATCCGTCCAAACCGCTCGACTCAGATATTGATATTATTGCAAAGCCAAAAGGAAAAAGACCTTTGACGATCAATCAGCTTTCTGGAGGGGAAAAGACTCTTACAGCGACGGCGCTGCTGTTCTCCATGTATCTTCTGAAACCAGCGCCTTTCTGTATTTTCGATGAGGTTGATGCTCCTTTGGATGACGCGAACATCGATAAGTTCAACAACATCATACGTACCTTCAGTAAGGACTCCCAGTTTGTAATCGTTACTCACAACAAGAGAACGATGAGCTCAACAGATGTGATCTATGGTATTACGATGGTAGAAAAAGGAATATCAAGAGTCGTGCCTGTGGACCTTCGCGAGCTGGCATAAGGACAAGAAAACTAAATCAGATGAATACACAAGAGAGGTTGTCGGAAGGCAGCCTCTTTTTTATTTTTCAATCTTCATCAATTCGGCAAACACCTTCTCCATCCCGGTGCTGGCCTTCTCCTCGAAAACAACAACGTTACCGATATGCGCCAGGTCCGGAACTTTGGGATCTACAAGAAATTTCACACAGTCATGCGGCGTATAATCAATGAGTCCTGCCGCCGGATATACAACCATTGACGTACCCACCACGATAAAAAAGTCCGCGGTGGATGCTTCATACGCCGCGACCTCCATAAGAGGAACCATCTCGCCAAACCACACAATGTTCGGGCGAAGCTGTGAACCTTTTTCACACTTGTCCCCTGATTCTAGCTCCCAACCTTCGATTGGATAGACAAGAGTTTCGTCGCATGTGCTCCTTGATTCGAAAAGACTACCGTGCAAATGAATGACGTGAGTAGATCCGGCGCGCTCGTGAAGGTCATCCACATTCTGCGTTACAACCACGACATTGAAATGTTGTTCAAGCTCTGCGACAACAAAGTGCGCACGGTTCGGCTTAACTTCAAGCGCCTTTTTTCTTCGCTGATTGTAGAACTCCAGCACCCTCACAGGGTCTGCCTTCCATCCTTCAGGAGACGCAACTTCTTCAATGCGATGCCCCTCCCATAGACCATTTGCGTCCCGGAAAGTAGGGATCCCACTTTCCATGCTGATGCCCGCACCAGAAAGAACAACAACTTTTTTCATTTCGGTTTCTTATTGGGATTGTTGAATAACCAAAAAAAAACCGGACCTGGTCCGGTTTTTTATTCTTGTTACTTCTTCTTTTTCGCCGGCGCCTTTGTCTTCTTCGTCGCTACAGCTTTAGTTTTTTTGGCCGCCTTTTTCGCCGTGGTTTTCTTCGCCGTCTTTACAGGAGACTTTTTAGCAGCTTTCTTCTTTGCAACACCATCCCCATTCGCAGATGGAGCAGCGCCTTTCTTAGGAGTTTCAGGAGCCGCGGCCCGACGTCCGAATCTACCACGTTTTTCAGGTGTAGCGTCAGCAAGAGCAACACATTCTTCAAGCGTTAAAGAAGAAGGTTCCTTTCCTTTTGGAATCTTCACATTCTTCTTTCCGGCTTTTATGTATGGGCCGAATCTCCCATTAAGAATCTGGATTTCATCGTTACCCGGGAATTGCTTGATCAGCCTGTTTGCGTCGGCTTCTCGTTTGGCAAGTATCAACTCCATTGCGCGCGCCGGGGAGATTTCATACGGATCGTCAGTCTTCGGGATGGAAACAAACTTCTTATCATGGAGGACATATGGCCCGAACCTTCCGATGTTGACAACCACAGGCTTATCTTCGAACAACCCAAGATCGCGAGGCATTTTGAACAATTCCATCGCCTCTTCAATTGTGATATTCTCAATAAACTGTCCAGGTCGCAGACTTGCAAACTTCGGCTTCTCACCGCCGTTGTCATCGGGATTCTCTCCTATCTGAACGTAAGCACCAAACTTTCCGAGTTTAGCATAAACGTTCTTTCCCGTCTTAGGATCTACTCCCAATTCCCTGCTCCGTCCAACGGATGATCTTTCAACTTTTTCGGTAACAGAAACCTTTTTATGAAACGGCTTGTAGAAATTACCGATCATTCTTTTCCAGTCGAGCTTGCCGCTGGCGATCTCGTCAAACTCCTGCTCGATCTCAGAGGTAAAAGAAAAGTCTGTTACATCGGGAAAATGTTCCACCAGGAAGTCCGTTACGACCATCGCGGTATTAGTAGGAAACAACTTATTTTTTTCCGCTCCGGTTATTTCCGAATCTTCGTTCTTTGAAACCTGATTGTCTTTCAATGAAAGAACAGTGAACCTGCGTTCCACTCCTTCACGACTCTCCTTCACAACATATCCTCTTTTCTGCACAGTTGTGATCGTTGGCGCATAAGTGGAAGGACGACCAATTCCAAGTTCTTCAAGCTTCTTAACCAGGCTGGCTTCCGTATAACGTGGTGCGTGCCGGGTAAACACCTGCTTAGCGGTCATCGTATCCAGCGACAGAATCTGGTTAACCGATAATGGTGGAAGTACTTTGCTGTTTTGCTCTTCATCGTCGTCATCGTCGTCGGATTCCATATAAACTTTAAGAAAACCTTCGAACTTCACCACCTCACCAGTCGCTGTAAGGGTTCTTGGGTTTGTAGAGATGCCGATAGTTGCAGTAGTTTTCTCCAGTTCCGCATCTGCCATTTGAGAGGCAATCGCGCGTTTCCAGATCAGTTCATAAAGACGATGCGCATTTCGGTCCATTCCTGGATCGAGCAATGAAAAATCCGTTGGACGTATTGCTTCGTGAGCCTCCTGCGCGGAGTTTGATTTGGTCTTGTATTGACGGGGTTGAACATATTCCTTTCCGAAAGCCGATGTGATTTGATTCATGGCGCCACTTCGGGCTTCATCGGACAGGTTCACCGAATCAGTACGCATGTAGCTAATCTTTCCAGCTTCATACAACTTCTGGGCTACTGTCATTGTTTGAATAACGGAGAAGCCAAGCTTTCTCGCCGCCTCTTGCTGCAATGTTGATGTCGTAAACGGAGGTGCCGGAGTTCTCTTCGAAGGCCGCGTCTGCAGATCAGTTATTGAAAAGGTAGCTCCCTTACAGCTTTCAAGAAACTTCAAAGCTTCGTCTTCGCTTTCAAACCTTTCCCCGAGTTCGGCAACAAGCGTCTTGCCTTTGTCGAGATTAAATATCGCATTTACCTTAAATGCCGACTTTGCCTTGAACTCACTGATCTCCCGCTCGCGTTCAACTACGAGACGTACGGCAACAGACTGAACACGCCCCGCTGATAATCCTGTCTTGATTTTCTTCCAAAGAATCGGCGACAACTCGTAACCTACAAGTCGGTCAAGAACACGCCTGGCTTGCTGAGCATTAACCAGGTCTATATCTATACTTCGAGGTGACTCGATTGCATTCAGAATTGCTTTCTTCGTAATCTCCGTGAAGACAATACGCCTTGTTTTCTTATCATTCAAGTCAAGCACCTCTTTTAGATGCCACGAAATAGCTTCTCCTTCACGGTCTTCATCGGACGCCAGGTATACCATTTCGGCATCCTCGGCAAGTTTCCGGAGTTTCTGGATTACGTCTTTCTTATCCGGACTGACTTCATAGGTAGGTTCAAAATCATTTTCGATATCAATTGCATCCCCGCCTTTGGGCAAGTCGCGAATATGGCCCATGCTGGAGGCCACTTTGAAGTCCTTCCCCAAATACCCCTCAATAGTCTTTGCTTTCGCGGGTGACTCAACAATTACAAGGTTTTTCGACATTCCAATTTTGTTTCAAAAGGTTCAAATATCCGTAAATTTTTAAAAAATCAAATTTGACTTATTAATATTGACTGCGCGTAACGATCGCCAAAGGGTTAAAAACAATACATCCATGCCACGGTACCTATACTTGCTGCGACATGCACAAAGTGCTGAGAAACAGACAGGTCAGACTGATAAAGAACGAGAATTAACGACCAGAGGAATCCGGGAATCAATTTTTGTCGGACAGGAAATGATCAGGGAAAAAACACTCCCCGATCTGATCATTTGCAGCAGTTCCACAAGAACACAAACCACGGCTTCGCTTGTATCGGAAACATTGAACATGGATCAGGATGCAATCATTTCTTATGACGAATTATATGAAGCATCGACCAGGGAGCTCCTTCAAGCCGTAGCTCAATTCGAAAACTCATACTATCGCGTGCTTTGCGTCGCCCATAACCCAGCCATATCCTACCTCGCGGAATATCTGACTAAGGAAGAGATTGGCGAAATCGTTCCAGCGGGCATGGTAATTATTGAGTTCGACAATGAATCATGGGCCGAAGCCGCTGAAGGAAAAGGAAAGCTGGTGCGGTATGTTAAGCCCGACGGGATTAGATAAAAACATTTTATGGAAAAGTCTGTGTTGCGGGATGGGGCGATCGAGAATTTCGATCCGAATGGAATGGGGATTCCGGGCCGTTTGTTTGGACTTCCATTCGATAAAAATAACGCGTCAATCGTAATAATACCTATTCCCTGGGAAGTCACGGTTTCGTATCACAACGGTGCGGCTAGAGGCCCTTCTGCAATTCTCGATGCATCCATACAGGTAGATCTTTTCATTCGGGATGTTCCTAACGCCTGGAAAGTCGGTATCGCGATGTTGAAAATACCTGATAAGCTCCATGAAGAAAGTAGCCGCCTGCGGGAACTCGCTATTCAACATGTGAAAAGAATTGAAAACGGAATACAAGTAAACTCAGACGACCCCCTGCTCACAAGGATTAACGAGGAATGTGAAAATCTAAATATCTACGTCAAGTCGAGTGTGAAATCGCTATTAAGTCAGGGTAAACTCGTCGGCCTTCTAGGCGGCGATCATAGCACGCCGTTGGGATTCATCCGGGCCTTGAGTGAACAATACGAGCGGTTCGGAATTCTTCAGATAGACGCGCACGCTGATCTTCGAAAATCCTATCAGGGGTTTTCATATTCTCACGCGTCGGTAATGTACAATGCGCTGAAGTTGCCCGCAGTACATCGGCTGGTACAGGTGGGCATCAGAGATCTATGTGAAGAAGAAATGTCGATCATCGCTCGCGCAAAAGGAAGAGTGGTAACATTCTTCGACGATGATATACAGTCTGAAAAGTACCGTGGAAAAACATGGAGTGACATCTGCGATAAGATCGTTGCGAGTCTTCCGGATGATGTTTATATTAGCTTCGACATCGATGGATTAGATCCTAAGTTTTGTCCAAATACAGGTACCCCAGTTCCGGGTGGTCTTGAATTCTCCGAGGTAGCTTTCTTATTGCGTAAGCTGATCAAAGCAAAAAAAAGAATTATCGGTTTCGATCTGGTGGAGGTAGCACCGTCTTCGCATTCTGATTGGGATGCAAACGTCGCCGCACGTATGCTTTACCAGCTTTCGAATCTCATGGCCGTATCACGAGGCAAGCTCGCGCTGACCCAGTGATTTTGGTTTCTCATATTTTACTCTATTTTTGATCACACCCTACTGATTAATGAGCGATCAAATTGCAAAACTCGCCACGGGCATCTGGACTCCGGTTCTATTTCTGATAATTCTTGGCGGCGTTTTCTTTCTACTGTATTCCCGGTTCCTCCCTTATAAATACTTACGTCATACAATTGATATTCTACGTGGCAAATACGTCGACCCGAATGACCCCGGACAAATAAATCCATACGAAGCGCTTTCTACCGCGCTGGCGTCTACAGTAGGAATGGGAAACATAGCTGGTGTGGCTGCAGCAATCCATCTTGGCGGGCCAGGAGCTCTGTTCTGGATGTGGGTAACTGCATTCGTAGGGATGTCAACAAACTTCTTTACCAGTAGCCTTTCCGTTATGTTTCGCGGGAAAGATTCTGCTGGCGTCGTTCAGGGTGGCCCTATGTATGTGATCCGGGAGGCTTTACCATCATACTGGCGCCCTTTGGCTGCACTTTTCTGTCTATGCGCGATGATTGGCTGCCTACCAATTTTTCAGGCCAATCAGCTTACTCAGGTGATTGTGGATGTTGGTTTCTCAAGAGCTGGAATTAAGACTGGTACATTTGAAGCTTTTGGACTTACGGTCGACACATCTAAATTCATCATTGGGTGTATCCTCATGATCATTTCCGCGGTAGTAATTCTTGGCGGGATACAACGAATCGGAAAATGGGCAGGTAAGATGGTACCCTTAATGATCGTGATCTATTTCCTGTGTGTTCTCTCAATACTTCTCATTAATGCGAGCGCCGTCCCTCAATACTTTCTGATGATTTTTACTGACGCGTTCGCGGCCGATAATTATCGTGGCGAACCTGCACTGGGTGGTATTGTTGGGGGACTCATTGTCTCTGGCGTTCGAAGAGCCTCTTTTTCGAATGAAGCAGGAATCGGAACAGCACCAATGGCACTAGGCGCGTCCAAGAGTGTTCAGCCGATCCGGGAGGGACTTGTATCAATGCTGAGCCCTGCAATTGACACTCTCCTCGTTTGTACCTTGACTGGTGTGGCAATCCTTGTGACAGAAGTTTGGAGTAGTCCGGAAGCAAATGGAATAACATTGACAACCATGGCTTTTAAGAGTTCGCTTGGCGAAGTCGGCGTATGGCTGCTTTTGATGTGTGCATTCTTCTTTGCCGTGACCTCTCTATTCTCCTATAGCTATTATGGAAATAAAGCGATGTCGTTTCTCGGTGGCGTGAAGATGGGACGGTATTATAACTATTTCTATCTGGCCACGATTGTAGGTGGTGCAATACTATCAATGCAGGATGTCATGAATGTGATTGATATTGCCTATGCAATCATGGCCTTTCCTACAATGCTTTCAGGATTTGCTCTTGCCCCGAAGGTTTTAGCAGAGGCGAGGAAATATTTCCGTATGGTTGATGAAGAGAAACGCGGATAGCGGTTCCGTTATTCAGGTGTTCATGCCGCAGTACTCGGGCTGTACCGTGGAAAATCAAAAAGACCGTGCTCCTTGATTGCCTCCTCTACTTTATGCGGAACAAATTTTTCCCAGCCCGGCTCACCCTTTCGTATCATCGCAAGCACGTTGTCAGAGATGATGTGAAGGTTTTTAATGTTAGCATTCCGAACATCTTCCATTTTATTGTTCTCGAGGAGAAAGCGAAAAAGGTAGGCGAGGTTTTGCGGAAGCTCCGATTCAAAGTTCTTCAAAGTTGATAGTGTCTTGCCATCCTTCTGCAGCGCAGGATAAATATATAATTTCACATTGCTGCCGAACAGAGACGAAAAACATTCCAGTATTCCGCCCCTGAGATTAGAGTAAGTCTTTTCGTCGAACACTTTTTGGAGAGCATTGATCCCCATGATTATTCCGATCTTCTTTCCTTTCGTGATCTTTGATAAATAATCTACGAGACGGTAGTACTCATAATAATTTGAGATGAGCACATTTTGTCCCAGAGAGCATATGATATCAGCCCGGTGAAGAAAATCACGTTCATCAATTGCTCCATCTGCGCTAAGGTCATTCAGAGTAAGTTCAGTGATCAGTACGATCTTCGACCGGTCTACATCGGGCTCATTCTTAAAGTGACGCCGTGATGCGAGAAGCATATCCACGTTGACATGTGTTGGTGGCCGAAAGCGTCCACGTAACACCAGAACATTCTTCTTATATAGTTCGTCTGATGGCTGCATAACATTTCCGTCCGGCCCGAACATCGCCGCCTTCGTCAAACCGTTCTTCACCATCTTCAGTGCCATCAGGCGGTTATCGACGTGTTTAAAGTCAGGGCCCGTTAGCCTGAACATATCAATTTCTATTCGGCGTATAGTCAAGCCGTCGAGCAGAGACATTAAAATTTGTTCCGGATCGCGAAGGAACATGCATGAGTAGATCATATTTACGCCGACGATCCCCAGAGCCAATTGTTGTTGCAAGGGATCAGTATCATGCATTTTCACATGCACTACGCAATCATTTGGTTCAGACTTTGGCGTTAGCTGAAAACGCATTCCGATCCATCCGTGGCCCTGGTTGGTGCGCTCAAAATTCAGACTTTCAACGGTGTCGGCAAACGCAAAGAACCGGGTACTGTCGATCCGGTGCGGGAGACGTTCCGGAAGAAGGACATATTCGTGATCCAGCATCTTGATAAGTCTTTCCTCACAAACATATCGATCGGTATGGCCGTAGATGGCGTCACTAAACTTCATGTCATAGGCTGACATCGTTTTGGCAACGGTTCCGGAAGCTCCTCCAACCTTAAAAAAGTTAGCCGCCACTTCCTGACCCGCCCCTATCTCGGCAAAAGACCCGTAGATTGACCGGCTTAAATTGATGCGTAGCGCTTTCTCCTGCGTTGATAGTTTCCTGAATTCGTCCATAATGCCACGTTGCTCTGACAATTTAAAATTAAACCACAAAAGATTAACACCAAAAGATGTCAAACCTGTTCACACGTAACTAAAAAGAGGCACAAATCACGCGCCAGCCTCCGGTCAATATGTGATAGTTTGATAATTAGCTTATTACCTCTATTTTCGAGCCTTTATTAGAAAACGAACAACGCGTTCACTATGGCAAACAGAGGTAACTTTTCCGGACGTATCGGATTTATTCTGGCAGCGGCCGGATCAGCTGTGGGGCTCGGCAACATCTGGAGGTTTCCCTATCTCACCGGGCAGAATGGCGGCGCGATGTTTCTTATACTCTACCTTGCCTGTATTTTTCTGTTATGCTATCCCGTAATGGTTGGTGAAGTTGCCATCGGCCGCGCTGCTCAACGTGATGCTTTCGGTTCCTATTCAAGGTTCGGCGGACCAAAATGGGGTTGGCTCGGATTCATGGGTATCCTTGCCGGAATACTGATTCTCTCCTTTTACAACGTAGTGGCTGGCTGGGCATTCGGATATTTTCTGAATATCACTTTTGGTGATCTGCTCAATCATTCCGACTTCGGTGCATTCTTTAGCACTTTTGTAAATGATATCCTCAATCTGTCAAGCTGGGAGGGATTCAGTTACTCGAATCTGCTTTTCTCCTTCGCTTTTATGGCTTTCACGGCTATCATCGTAAGTCAAGGAATTCAAAAAGGCATAGAGGCAGCGAACAAGATCATGATGCCCTCGTTATACGTGATCCTCGTGGGCCTTATTATCTACAGCCTCACCCTTCCCAATGCAATGGATGGTGTAAAGTTTTATCTCGTTCCTGATTTCCGTGAGATTAGCATGGGGACAATTTCCGCCGCCCTTAAGCAGGCATTTTTCTCTTTGTCGCTGGGAATGGGCGCCCTGATAACATATGGATCTTACTTAGGAAAGGAACAAAAAATAAGCGGCTCAGCTGCAATCATTTCAGTCGCCGATTCATCGGTAGCTTTTTTGGCAGGATTGATGGTTTTCCCATTAGTATTTTCGCAGGGAATTAATCCTGAGACCAGTGGACCTCCTCTTGTTTTTATTGCTCTTCCAAGTGTTTTCCACGATATGGGTCCGGTTGTCGGCAGACTGATCGGAGGATCATTTTTTCTTTTACTGTGCTTTGCCGCATTGACATCAACTGTCTCTCTACTTGAAGTTCCTGTTGCATATTTTGTGGATCAGAAGAAGTTTCCGCGTAAGCCAGTCGTCTGGGCACTCGCTCTGTTCATCTTTGTTTGCGGACTGCCCAGCATGATGAGCCAGGGAATGCTACCATCACTGAATAAGCTGAAGTTTTATGGAGACAGAGATTTCCTCACCTTTATATCAGACATGAGCGATTTATTCCTGACGATCGGAGGATGTCTTATGTGTTTGTTTATCCGCTATCGCTGGAAGCTCTTTAATATGCATGATGAACTTGAGCAGGGTGATCCCGGCTTCCGCGACAGATTTGTTCGACGTTATCTTGACTTCACCATTACATGGGTCTGCCCCATCCTCCTGGGGGTATTGTCATTCATCATCATTCTCGAGAACTTCTTCGGAATTGTCTTGTTCTAGAGAGTGCACTGAGGTGTGATGCTGGGCGTTAACTGTTTGCCGTCAAGTCTTTATGACGCTGTCAATGAATACCTTCTGTTTTTGTCTCAGTTGAAAACTTCTTAGCAGCTGTCTTCTTCAGTTCCTCCCATTCATCTGGTGGAGGAGGTGTGCCACGCTCAAACTCAGACAATAACCATTGAACTAGTCCTTCCTTCATACCAAACTGACGAACCGCTTCCTCACAAAACTCAATCTCATGCTTATCCACAACGTCATCTGCATAGACCATCAGGATAAGATCATAGAGAAGATTCATCCGATCATTATGATTGTCGGGGACATTCATAGAAAATTTCTCATCGGAATCGATTAGCTGCTGGACCTGGCGGTCCTTTAATCCATACTTCTTTCCAATTTTGAACAGCAAAGCGATCTCCTTCTCATGCATGTGACCATCCACCTTGGCTAGAGCAAGGAGATTCTTTATATGATTCTTCTTGTAACGTAGATATTGATGTTCGAAAAAACCCATCATAAGCGTTGATATTTATGCAATAGTTGCCTCCTGTTCTTTGAGAGCACGACGAAGTATCTTACCGACATTTGTCTTCGGCAATTCTGTTCGGAACTCTATGTGTCTTGGGATCTTGTAGTTGGTGAAATTGGCATGAAAGAATTTTTTCAGCTCCTCTTCATTGAGGCTCTCGTCCTTCTTGACAATAAAGACTTTGATCACTTCTCCGGACTTGGCATCAGGAACACCGATGGCAGCCACCTCCAGTACCTTAGGATGTTCTGCAATGACATTTTCTATTTCATTTGGAAACACATTGAATCCGGAAACCTTGATCATATCCTTTTTCCGATCCACTATCTTGAAGAATCCTTCGGGATCCATCCTGCCGATGTCTCCGGTTCTAAACCATCCGCCCGGAAAAAAAACTCCTTCGTTATCTTTCTCCCAATATCCCGACATCACCTGCGGGCCACGCGCGCATATCTCACCAGTTTCTCCCTGCGCAAGTTCTTTGCCCTGCTCATCAAAGATTGCAACTTCAGTGTTCGGCATAGGAAGACCAATCGTTCCTAACTTGTGAAGTCCGTCCAGCGGATTACAACATAGTACAGGTGATGTTTCGCTCAACCCATATCCTTCTACGAGAGGTTTTCCTGTTAATTCTTCCCATTTTCTAGCTACAGCATCCTGGACTGCCATTCCTCCTCCGATCGCGCCGTGCAAAGCGGAGAAGTCCAGCTTGCGGAAGTCCGGATTATTGAGCAATCCATTAAATAATGTGTTGACTCCCGTCATTATGCTAAAGCGGTGTTTCTTCAACTCCTTACAGAATGCCGGAATATCACGAGGATTGGTAATGAGAACATTCTTCACGCCCGAGGTAAACATCAGCACGCCATTGACTGTCAACGCGAAGATGTGGTACATAGGGATCGCTGTTATTATAATATCCTCCCGCTTCCCCATGTATGGCTTAAACCATTCGGTGATCATCGTGTTATGTGCGATGATATTTCCGTGTGAAAGTTTGGCACCCTTTGATATCCCGGTGGTGCCACCGGTATATTGAAGGACAGCGACGTCGTCAACGGTGAGGCTGGGGCGCGTGTATTTCAGCGAAGATCCTTTTCTAAGGCATTGGTTAAAAGGAATGGCATTAGGAAGACGATATGGCGGAACCATCTTCTTCACATTCTTCACAACAAAGTTCACAACTGATCCCTTGACAGTGCCAAGCATATCGCCGAGTTGCGTTACGATTACGTGTCGGATCGACGTGTTAGCGAGTATCTTCTCCAGATTACACGCGAAGTTCGCCACAATCACGATGGCAGAGGCCCCGGAGTCGCGAAACTGGTGCTCCATTTCCCGTGGGGTATAAAGCGGATTGGTATTGACAACAATGAGCCCCGCGCGAAGAGCGCCGAGAAACGCAATAGGAAATTGTAGGAGATTGGGCATCTGAATGGCGATCCGTTCTCCTTTCTTGAGCCCGAGCCCTTCCTGCAGATATGCTGCAAAATTTCTCGAGAGTTCGTCAACCTGTCGAAATGTTAACGTCGCTCCCATATTCTCAAAGGCAACCCTATAACTATACTTCTTGAAGCTATTTTCAAACAGATCCAACAGCGACGGGTATTCGTGCACTTTGACCTGATGCGCCACGCCGAGAGGGTATTTTTTCAGCCACGGAAAATCAGTCATATCAATAATTTGCGAAAATTTAGAAAATTAAAGCAAACGATTGCTAACCGGAAATCAAAATGAAGAATGATGGAGACGGAAAAAGCGGGAAATAAAAAACCCATCCTTCCCGGCCATCTACCGGGAAAAAGATGGGCAGCTCTGAATAACTCATTAACCTAAACTGAGCTAGCTGTAAGGGAAGGAGTCGAACCTTCAAGGAGCGGTTAGCTGACGATCTAATCTTGCGGCTTTTCGCAGCAGGATCAGATCGGAAGTTTATTCCTTATCTCCACCCTCGAGACCGGAGGGCATGTCTGCCAATTTCATCACCTTACAATATAAAAAGCAATTGCCGTCTGCGTTTGCTTTGCTGTAGAGGGAGGGTTCGAACCTCCACGGAGCAGTTAGGTCGCCAAAAGGCTGGACTTTATCCCGTACTCTCCACCCTCGAGACCGGAGGGCTTGTCTGCCAGTTTCAACACCCTACAATTTTTATGAACTTCGAGATCTTACAGTTTTCTTCGCCTTCTTTGTAAAATCTACAACAAAGTAACGCAGAAACTAGTCTGTAGAACAACAAAACCCTCGAATAATTAGATAGTTTTTAAAATCATTTCATATTTTTGAATAATACTCAAAACTCAAATTTTCATATGGCCGAAAATTATAAAGTTGACAACGTAGACCTGAAAATCCTCGAAATTTTGATGCAGGACGCCAAGAAGCCTTATACAGAAGTAGCCAAGAGAGCATTTGTATCGGGCGGCACCGTACACGTCCGGATGAACAAGCTGGAAGAGGCGGGAATAGTGGAGAAGACCACCCTGAAAGTGAATTACGCAAAGCTGGGCTACGACATTACCGCCTTCATCGGGATATTTCTGGAGAAAAGTGCTCTTTACGATCAGGTAATGGCCAATCTCAAAGCCATCCCCGAAATCACCAACATCCATTACACTACTGGTAACTATAGTATGTTCGTAAAGATCCATTGTAAGGATACAAACCATCTCAAGCTGGTCTTACACGACAAGATTCAACAGGTTGAAGGGATTGAGCGAACTGAAACGATGATCTCCCTTGAAGAAAGTCTGGATCGAAGCCTGAACCTCACCTGATCGCGACTGCAACGTGTGCGGAAGTTTCCCCGGAATTCGCGTCCAATGAACCTAAAAATCGCATTTTTGTTATACTTTTGTAATTGTTTGAAATTAGTCTAAATAGGCTGCGATGAGTAAAGACAACCAGGTACTTGAAGAACTAACCTCCAAGGAATACGAACACGGCTGGACCACCAATATAGCCACTGAGTCGGCTCCTAAGGGGTTGAATGAGGACATTATCCGCTTCATCTCTGCAAAAAAGCAGGAACCAGCATGGCTGTTGGAGTACCGCTTGGATGCATTCCGCCAGTGGACCAAGATGAAAGAACCCCGGTGGCCAAATGTGTCCTACCCTCCTATCGATTATCAGGACATAATATATTATTCGGCACCAGTCCAGAAGGCAAAGGCAAACAGTCTTAACGAGGTGGATCCGGAATTGATCAAGACTTTTGAAAAGCTGGGGATCTCTCTTACTGAGCAGAAAAGGCTTACCGGAGTAGCGGTTGACGCGGTGATTGACTCTGTTTCGGTTGCTACAACTTTTAAGGAAACTCTCGGGGAACTCGGTATTATCTTCTGCTCATTCAGCGAGGCCGTCAGAGAACATTCGGAACTGGTCAAAAAGTATATGGGTTCCGTTGTACCGGTAAACGACAACTATTTCGCTGCACTTAATGCGGCTGTCTTTACAGATGGCTCATTCTGTTATATTCCCAAAGGAGTTCGTTGTCCGATGGAGCTGTCAACCTATTTCAGGATTAATGCTGCAAACACCGGACAGTTCGAACGCACATTGATTGTCGCTGACGAAGGGTCATACGTAAGCTATCTTGAAGGATGTACTGCGCCCATGCGCGATGAAAATCAGTTGCACGCGGCAGTGGTCGAGATCTATGCTATGAAGGATGCTCATGTGAAGTACAGCACTGTACAAAACTGGTATCCCGGTGACAAAGACGGAAAAGGAGGAATCTACAATTTCGTAACGAAACGCGGCCTCTGCGCAGGCGATCATTCAAAAATATCGTGGACGCAGGTCGAGACGGGTTCGGCAATTACCTGGAAATATCCATCGTGTATCCTTAAAGGAGATTATTCGATGGGTGAATTTTATTCGGTGGCGGTAACTAATAATTATCAGCAAGCCGACACAGGTACCAAGATGATTCACATCGGCAAACACACCAAATCCCGTATCGTTTCGAAAGGTATTTCCGCTGGCCATTCGCAAAACAGCTATCGCGGACAAGTGCATATCATGAAA
>JAEYXN010000324.1 GCA_023431285.1 Bacteroidota bacterium | reverse complement strand
GAAATAGGGATTTCAAACGTGACATGTTCAACGTCGTGGTAGGAATTATCTGGCAAACAAGTCTTACAGTATTTCCGATTTATATCGTGCTGCGTGAGAATCTTTCTTTCGTAACTACAGCCGCTATTCTTGTAATCACCTCTCTGATTCTCAAGAAGAACTGGTACGACAAACTTAGGGAGGAACCAAATAACCTTACTGATTAATCCATCAAGAAGACAAATACTGCAACTGTATAGATACATGGAAATGAATACTTCAACAGAATACCGATCTAAAGTCTCGACACTTTTTGCCGAGCACGACAAATTCCTCAAGCGTGAGAATGAAACATTGCCCGGAGGCAACGGAGTGTTTACACGCTACAAGTACCCCGTGCTTACAGCTGCGCATACTCCTGTCTTCTGGCGCTATGACTTTAATGAAGAGACAAATCCTTATTTGATGGAGAGACTGGGGGTAAATGCGACTTTTAATTCTGGAGCAATGCTGTGGAATAATAAGATCGTGCTGGCTGTACGCGTTGAAGGGGTGGATAGAAAATCATTCTTCGCTATCGCTGAAAGTGAAAATGGAATTGACAATTTCAGATTCTGGGATTACCCAATCAATATGCCTGAAACAGATGTGCCTGATACTAACGTATACGATATACGTCTTGTACGTCATGAAGATGGATGGATCTACGGATTGTTTTGTACGGAGCGTCGTGACCCCAATGCCAGCGAACATGACCAGTCTGCGGCCGTTGCCCAATGCGGCATCGCGCGTACGAAGGATCTCATTAAATGGGAGAGACTGCCTGATTTGGTTTCCAAGGGAGGCCAACAAAGAAATGTTGTCCTGCACCCTGAGTTCGTCAATGGAAAATATGCGCTATATACGCGTCCACAGGATGGTTTTATCGACGCGGGAAAAGGAGGAGGCATAGGCTGGGGGTTGTGTGATTCAATGGAAAGCGCAGTAGTTCCTGATGAAAAGATCATCGAACCAAAACTTTATCATACTATAAAGGAAGTAAAGAACGGACAAGGCCCTGCGCCGATCAAAACACATGCGGGATGGATTCATCTCGCGCATGGAGTTCGAAATACCGCAGCGGGATTGCGCTATGTCCTTTATATGTTTATGACAGATCTCAAAGATCCATCGCGCGTGATACGTCGTCCCGGCGGACACTTCCTTGGGCCAGAAGGTGAAGAAAGGGTAGGAGATGTTTCCAATGTGACCTTTACCAACGGTTGGGTTGCCCGGCCGGATGGAGATGTGCTGATATACTATGGTTCGTCCGATACAAGAATGCACGTAGCCACAACCACAATTGAAAGATTGGTAGACTACTGTGTGAATACTCCAGAAGACGGTCTGCGTTCGGCGGCGAGTGTCGCACAGCGATCAGAATTAATCGGAAGGAACCTGAAATGGATGCAAGAGAATGGATTCTGAGGCGCGAATTCGGTCCTTCTGCGATGAGTTGTATCTCGAAATCACAGGGAATATCCTTCCATACTGGTCGGGAAAAATGGTCGATAGTGTCAATGGCGGCTTCTTCGGAAGACGCGACGGATATGACCGGGTTGATGATAAAGCTGATAAAGGCGTCATCCTGAATACCCGAATCCTTTGGACGTTTTCTTCAGCTGCAAAACAGTTGGACGAAGTCAATCTGATTCTTGCGCGACGTGCCTATCACTATCTCGTTTCACATTTTGTTGACAAGGAATTTGGTGGCGTTTATTGGGCAGTAGATTTCACTGGGAGCCCGGTTCAGACCAAGAAACAAATCTATGCTCAGGCGTTCGCGATCTACGCGTTATCTGAATACTATACCGTGACGCTGGATGAAGAAGCACTGGATCTTGCAAAAGATATATTCTCGTTAATTGAAAGGTATAGTTTTGATCAGATCGACAACGGGTACCTTGAAGCATTCGATCGCGAATGGAACCTTCTTGATGATCTCCGCCTCAGTGAGAAGGACGAGAACGAAAAGAAAACGATGAATACCCATTTGCATGTGCTGGAGGCGTACACGAATTTGTATCGTGTCTGGCCGGACACGGTTCTGCGGAGGCAACTGTATAACCTAATAGATATTTTTCAGCAAAGGATTCTGGGAGAGGGATACCACTTCCATTTATTTTTTGATGAAAAGTGGAAAGTAAAGTCTTCGGAAATTTCATATGGTCACGATATAGAAGGGTCGTGGCTCTTGCTGGAGGCAGCGAAGGTGTTGGGTGATGAAAAACCAGTAAAAGCGATTGCGACAACGTGTTTGAAGATAGCGGACGTTACCCTCGCGGAGGGGGTTGACCAGGAAGGTGCAATAAAGAACCATTCGCACGACACTGACCGTCACTGGTGGCCGCAGGCGGAAGGGATGGTTGGATTTGTGAATAGTTGGGAACTTACCGGACAAATCACTTATCTTTCCGCGGCTATCCGTTTATGGGAGTTTATAAAGAACTACTTGATTGATCGCCCGAATGGTGAGTGGTACTGGCGGGTGGATGACAAGGGAACAGTTAATTGCAATGAGGATAAGGCTGGTCCGTGGAAATGTCCCTACCATAACGGCAGAGCGATTTTGGAACTTTTGAAACGGCTCAACCATAGTCGCGGAAAGCGGCTCGAACAATAAGACTTATCACATTATTATGAATATAAATTTGGCTTCCGGTCTGTCTAAGGAAGAGGTTTTTAAACAGGTTAATGACTTTCTGACTGAGCAAGGGTTCACCATTGTAGACAAGGATTTCGATCGTCCCTGGGGAGGATTTTTTGTTATTGACGAGGCTCAGGCCCGCAGATTCGCGCATATCTTTTTCCCAACGAAGGAAGTAGTGCTTTCGCAGATGGTTGGAAAGCTCAGCCCGAAGATTTTGATGGTGCAGCCGGATAAAAGGTTGTCCTGGCAATATCACTTCCGCCGTGCCGAAATATGGAAGCTTGTGGCAGGTAAGGCAGGCGTTGTGACCAGCATGACAGACGAAGAACGCGACTCTGAAGAGCTTCAGATCAACAAGGTTATCGAACTGGCACAGGGCCAGCGCCATCGTCTCGTAGGAGTTGAAGGCTCCTGGGGGATGATCGCTGAAATCTGGCAGCACACCGATTCAAATCATCCTTCCGATGAAAATGACATCGTTCGCTTGCAGGACGACTTCGGTCGGTAAGTTTTTTAACATTTTTTCATTCGTCTAGTCCCGCGGAATAAGAATGAGCCGCTCCTTTTTTGAAGAGATAAAGCGCATTCGTGCTATCGCCGACACCGGACTTCTCTATGCTGGTAATGACTATGAGAAGGAGCGTCATCAGGAACTCATCGAAATTGCTGACAGGCTATTCGCTAATCTCTCAGGGGAACCTCTGGACCTGATACAAAAGGCATTCACTACCGCCAGGGACTATCCAACAGCGAAAGTTGATGTGCGTGCATTCGTTTTAGAGGATGAGAGGATTCTTATGGTACGCGAATCGGCGGATGGCAAGTGGTCACTCCCCGGGGGATGGGCCGATATCGGATTCAGCCCGGCGGAAACCGCTGTCAAAGAAGTCAAGGAGGAAACTGGTTTGGATGTGACTGCAGAAACGTTACTGGCGGTCTTCGATAAGAAAATGCATCCTCATCCACCACAACCATATTACGTTTATAAAATTGTAATTCAGTGCGAAGTTACAGGCGGAACACTCCTGAAAGGTTTTGATCTTCTCGATGTCGATTTCTTTTCAATATCAAATCTTCCTGAGTTGTCGGAGGAACGAATTCTTAAATCTCAGATCGAACTTCTCTATCAGAGAATAAAAAACAAGGAACGCGGAGCATACTTCGATTAAATCAGAATTCAAGTAGAATTACGAGCCCCTCGTCTGCGTCTAACGTGATCGTTGTGTCAAAAGGCTGTTCTTCACGGCTGATGTTTGTGGCCAGGGCGACAACCCCTTTCGCTTTCGAGTGAGGCATCTTGAACTCCGCAGACTCGTGACTCATATTAAGAACAACGAGGTATTGCCTTTCGGCAGATTTCCGGATATATGCCAGGACTTTATCATCACTATGGACCGGGAGATAGTCTCCGATATGAAGGGCAGCCTCTTGTTGTCGTAAGGCGATCAAACGCTTTACATAATTCAACATAGACGACTCATGCTTCTGTTGAGATTCAACATTGGTCTCAGTAAAATCGTCGGAGATCCTAAGCCACGGTTTCGCGTCAGAGAACCCGGCGTATGTCGCGTCGTTCCATTGCATGGGCGTCCGGGCCGGGTCACGGGAGAGGTCTTTGTCAGGCATGTTGAGACCCTGCGGATCCTGAATTTCTTCCCTGGGAATCGTCACGTTTGTCATGCCGATTTCGTCACCGTAATATAATGTCGGAGTGCCCCTCAATGTAAGCAGGAGCATGGCGGCCACACGAGATTGTTCTTTCCCTATCCTGGTGGATATACGCGCATTATCGTGATTGCCCAATACCCAGTTAGGCCACGCTCCCTCCGGTAAGGTACCTTCGTATTCGTCAACTATGGCTGCAATTGTCGTTGGATTCCAGGGCTTGTTGACAAGGAGAAAATTAAATGGGAGATGAGCCTCATCGTTGTTCTCCCCGTAATATCGGACCAGCCGAATAACATCAAGATAGATTTCGCCAATGAGTAGCCGGTCCTCAAACTCATCAACCACAGAACGCATTTGTTTCACAACGTCATGCGTTTCTGGTTGATCAGTTGAGTAGGACTGAAGGAGTTGTTCGACGGTGGCCATGTGTGGTTTGTAGGAAGGGTTTGGAGGATTATTCCGCAGCAGTTCATCCTTAATTAAATGCCACATTACATCAACCCGGAACCCATCTACTCCTTTGCGTAGCCAAAAGCGCATGACATCGAACATCGCTTCACGAACCTCCGGATTCCGCCAGTTTAAATCTGGTTGTTCTTTGAGAAATGCATGGTAATAATATTGACCTCTGTTCTCGTCCCATTCCCAGGCGGCACCTCCAAACACGGCGAGCCAGTTGTTGGGAGGACTTCCATCCGGCAATGCATCCTTCCATATAAACCAATCGCTTTTGGGATTGTTGCGGGAGCTCCTTGACTCAATAAACCACGGGTGTTGATCTGAACAATGATTGGGAACAAGGTCAAGAATCAGTTTCATCCCTCGGCGGTGAACCTGCTCGAGCAAAGTGTCGAACGTTTCCATAGTGCCAAAGATGGGATGGATGCCGGTGTAGTCTGAAATGTCATAACCAAAATCAGCCATTGGCGATGGATAGATAGGAGAGATCCATATTGCGCGCACACCCAGCCAATGCAGGTAGTCCAGCCGTTGTATTATTCCTTCAAGATCACCGACTCCGTCTCCATTTCCATCCTGAAAAGATCTTGGATAAATCTGATAAACGATTTCCTTTTGCCACCATTTATATTGATCGGAAGATGATGGACTATTAACGGTCTTATGCAAAGAAGAGATGGAGTTCATAAGTCTGTTTATTTTTGAGAAAGGAGATGACTGATATCGCCTGCGCGAAACCATCGGTAACCGTATGCTTCGAGGCTGATTCGATGAAAACCTTTTTCGTCGGCAGCGTTCTCGCTGACGTTCATGAGGTCAATCAATTTGACTTCGTTTTTCCTTTGCAGTTTCAGTTTGGCTTCCCGCGCATTCTCATCGAAGTTATGAATAATTACCAGCGAGCTTCCCTTATAATGATAATGGATCGCCAGTATGCTGGGATGCCCGGCGTCCAGAAGGTTCCATTCACCGGATCCAATCTCAGGACACTCTTTCCTTAATCTGATCAGCGACGTCATCCAGTTCAACAAGGAATCAGGAGTACGCCTCTGAACGTCGACATTAACATGCTCGTATGCGTAGGGCCCGTTATTGATTACCGGGTGGACTGGTTTAGAATTCATTGAGAAACCTGCGTTGTCATCTGCTGACCACTGCATCGGCGTTCTCACAGCGTTCCGTTCTTCGAGAGCGAGGTCGTCTCCCATTCCTATCTCATCTCCGTAACGAATAACTGGCGTTCCAGGCAATGAAAACATTA
>JAEYXN010000292.1 GCA_023431285.1 Bacteroidota bacterium | reverse complement strand
CAGCGAATGCGAGAAGATCTTCCGGGGCTACCGGCGCAGCAAGGAAGACCTTGCCTTCATTTGTTCCTGAATCCATTATCGCTGCGCAAATCCAAGGCTCGCGAATCAACGGATCATGCTGGGGAATAATAACGTGTTTTCCTGCAGCGAGTCGGAAGCGGTTACTGTGTCTACTCTGTTGACGGGCAAGTCGTTCAGGATAAGCAGACCAAAGCAGCTTTCCCACAAGCTGGTCCGGAGCTGTTTTGTTATCAAGTTCGGCTTTGACGATTCGTCGCCAGTTCCCGGCTAATTTCTCTATACGTTCGAGCACATTTCTGTCGGCGAAGAACTTTTCTTTTGATCGGAATTTTCTCAGGGCTTCAATGCGCAATCCTATGTCGACACCGGCCTCGCGATCGAGAGGATCTTTTTCCTCCAGAATCGCGGCTATGTCGGTGGCGAGGCTTAACCTTGAAGCTGACTCATCCTTCGCAACGAGAATCATATGCGCAATCCGTGGATGAGTGGGAAGCAGTAACATCTCGCGTCCCCTCGACGTGATCCCACTTTCGTCCAGGGCTTCAAGATTCTGAAGCAGTTCCGTTGCCTGCGCTAATGCACCCGACACTGGCGGCGTGATCCAACGAAGTTCCTTCGCATCACGAATCCCCCACTGGGCAAGCTCCAACATCAAGGGCGCTAAATCCGCTTCGAGAATTTCGGGTTTGCGTTGCGCTACCAAACCAAGCTGAACTCCTTGTGTCCACAGCCTGTAACATACTCCGGGACCAAGTCTTCCAGCACGTCCGGCGCGCTGATCGGCAGCGTCTTTTGTCACCCGGATGGTTTCCAACCGTGTGAGGCCGCTTCTTGGATCAAATCTCGGTACGCGGGAAAGTCCGGCATCGATGACGATCCTAATTCCTTCAATGGTCAACGACGTTTCTGCAATTGAAGTAGACAATACCACTTTCCGCAGGCCATCCGTCCGTGGAAGCAGCGCCTGCTGTTGTTGTCGAAATGAAAGATCACCATACAACGGATGGACCACTGCTGGCACGCTCTGCTCTTCGAGAATCTGCGCTACCTTTTTGATTTCGCCGGCACCGGGGAGGAACACAAGGATGTCGCCGGACTCTTCTGCGCAAACCTTCCTTATTGAATTTGCTACCTGAACAGTGACATGGGACATGTTTTCCTGAGCTGCGTATCGAATTTCGACGGGGTATTGTCTTCCCTTTGAAGTAACAACCGGAGCGTTCCCCAGGGTTTTTGCCAAACCTTCCGCATCGAGCGTCGCAGACATAATAAGGATACGAAGATCACTTCTGAGGATCTGCTGCACTTGGAGTGTAAGGGCAAGCGATAGATCAGCGTGAATACTTCGCTCATGAAACTCATCGAAAATCACAAGTCCATAATCTGAAAGGGTATTATCATTTTGAATGATGCGTGTGAGGATTCCCTCTGTCACCACTTCCAATTTAGTCTGGTGTGTAACTTTTGTATCAAAGCGTACCCTGTACCCAATGGTTTGTCCAGCGTCTTCATTCAAGAGATCAGCCATGCGTTCTGCAACAGCGCGTGCAGCAAGGCGGCGAGGTTCAAGCATCACAATCTTTTTACCTTCCAACCAGGGCTGTGATAGTAATTTCAAAGGGAGAACTGTTGATTTCCCTGCTCCCGGAGGGGCTTGTAATATGACAACAGGATGCGATGAAAGTATGTCTATCGCCTGCGAGGCAACTTCCAGAACAGGATATTGGTCCACAGTCATGACAGACAAATCATTTACTCATCGTTTCAGCAAGACTCACCAGGCAATCGGTAACGTATTGTCCGTTGCCGGGGCCATACCAGTTCATCAATCTTGTTTCGTAGTGTGCGCTATCAAAATATTGATCGGCGGTGATGTATCCGATGTAGTGACCATTGAAGCTTGTGATGATCGCGTGTCCACCATGAAGTGAGACAACAGAATCGATGGGTTCTCTCAGTTCACCTGAGTAATCACATGGCGTTCCTAACATCAAAACATTTCCTACGCGAAGTGCGGTAAGATTTGGTTTACTTTCTCCCAGCAATGCGCGGAAGACCCAAGAGCGCAAACGCCAATTCTGCGAGATCTTGAATTGAGGATCTCCCAACTCGAGAGGTATACGCACCATTGCCAGTGTGGAGTCGCGAACTGGCTGCATAGCGATCCGCACTTCCTGAAATCCGCTGTAGATCTCATCCGACATCCAATTCAAACACGGCTTTCCGTATTCAGGTGGATTACAACCATGGCTTCCGACGGCGCCGGAAAGAAACATTGCAAAGTCGTAGCCCTCCCTTTCCAGGCGATCCACCAAGACACCGGGATAATCCCTTGAAAGCTCCAGGTCGCGGGCATAGAGACAGGTAGGGTGTGCGTTATAGCTTACCATCACCATTCGTGAGCTGTCGGTGCGGGTGAGTTCTATCGCACGAAGCTTGTCATCAACATGACCGTTCGAGCCGGCGATCCTATGGCGAACTGCTGATGCAACAGAGAATTCGCCGTACCGCATACTTACCTGCTTGAGATCAGAGGCGGCTTCCTGAATGCTCAAAGCGATCCTTTCCGCGATGAAGTTCACAACGGTATCCTTATACGAACCATAAATCAGCGTCGTGATTCTTTCTCCCCAGTTTCCGATGCTATTATGCGTGTGAGTCGCATTGAGATACACATTATCCAAAGAGAATCCGATGCGCTGTAATTTTTCAGGGAGTATTGCAGTTACAGCCGGAGGGATGATGAGCAGGTCGGCGCTAACTATAGCAACTTTGTTCTTACCATTATCCAAAACGACACTTCTGACGAAAATAGAGTCATGCACAGCGGTATACTCCTTTCCCCTTCGCTTACCATACCCCGCCGTCGAAACTGGAAACGCAGGAGTTAGATTGACGACTGCGTATCCAGCGTGCAGGGTTCCCGTTGGAAGTTCAGGAGTAGTGGTACTCAAAGAGTCAAGATGTGATAACATCTTGGGGTAGAAAGGTTTCTCCTTGTAGGAATCACGGTCGATCGGAGCAACACCAATCAAAAAGAACACAACGATGAGGGTCACTACCGCAGAGAGAAAATACAGTACGTATCGGAATAGTCTCCTGAGAATCATATCAAAGGCGGAAAGATACGCAGATTTCCAGAACAGATGGCGTAGGGCGGTTTCTACGTCTAGCGAACCCCGCCAGCGAAGGAGGTTCGCGAAAGGATGCCTCCACGTACTTTGAAAGTAGCGAGGGCAAGCCCGTTTCTATAGAGCGTGAGATAATCATTCGCAGACAACGGCGATGGAATTTCAAACATTGTGATACCTTCTTCAATAGTGTGATCTACTTTGAAACGAAATCGCGTCTTTGCTTTTGAGTAGCGATACGACCAAATAGCGTTATCGTGGGCCCTTATTCTAAAACTTATAGCATCCCTCCCGTGTCGATCTATGATCCCTGATGGTGATAAAATCTTTACGCCTTCTTTTATGGTATGATACAATGGCAAGGCTGTAAAAGCAGAATCCGTCTGCCCTGAAAACAACCACCCCTTGTCGTGGGGAAAATGTTTTAAGAAGAACAGGTCAGGAGGAGTAAAGAAGTATGCATCATTAAAGTTAAACTTAAATTTTCCGGTCGTTTCGTTAACACCTCCCGCCCCCCAGGTCACATCAATAAACCGGTATTCGCCGCCGATCCTGACAGCATTCCATGCATGATTGCCCGAGGATGGATATTTCCCGATTTCTGAGCGCTTTGTTTTCGCCGATCCCGAAATTGTGACGCACTGCAGTCCCGATAAATCACAAAGTCTTTGGAACAGGGCAGCATAGTCGCCACAGATGCCCATTCGTTTTCTCAACGCGATATTCGCAGTGCGTTTTAAGTAGATAGCAGGATCTATCCCCTGAGTCTTGGCTCTGAATTTTCTGGAATAGCCCGGCGAGGTGACTAACTTGTATTTCCTGACATCATACGCAACATGCTTGGTCATCCAGAAGAAGAATGCACGAGCACGCGCACTATCGGAAGCAAAATCAGTATTCACACGATGCGAGAGCTTTTCGGGAGACCAGAAACTCCGAGGGTACATGGCCACAATTGAATCTACTTCGCGGTAGTTTTGCGCGTGCGCTATACTGGAAAGAAGGATTAGTGTAAATACCCATAATAATTTCATGCACAAAGTTTTGGTCTGGTGACATAATCCAATCTGGATAACAAAGTCACACATTCATTTAGGAACAGAATTTGGTCATCGCGTGACGGTAGTTTCAAGGCTATTTCTGATTTTTGCACCTCCAACCATGGTTAAAGCAGCCCTTACAATTCTACTTTCAATAAGCATGATCGCGGGTTACGCGCAGATCGCGGGTGATTATCTTGTCGGTCTGCAGGCGGACCTGGTCAAGACGGATAACTCCGGGGTTTTTGAAAAAGCTCAGTTTGGCGCCGAACTCAACTACTTCGTTACTAAAAATCTGACGGGGACAACTGGGTTCGAAATCTGGACAGGGAATGATCTGAGTTTTCTGATTGGTGCGAGATGGTATCCGAGAGAAGATGGTTTCGTACGGGTTCGTGGTTTGATCGGAGAGAATGATCTTTCTATTGGAGGAGGATGGGTAAAATCGTTGAATGAGAGCTTGAAGTTCGAAGCTATCGCCGACTTCTATTTCAAAATTGATTTCTCAATCCGTGCAGGATTCGTTTACGTGATCCGACGAAATCATTAATAAAAAAAAAGCCTTCGATCTGAAGGCTTTTCGTGTTCAATCTTTATTTGAATCGTTTGGCAACTTCATCCCAGTTGACAACATTCCAGAAAGCTGTGATGTAATCGGGTCTTCTGTTCTGATAGTTCAGATAGTAAGCGTGTTCCCAAACGTCGAGACCAAGGATGGGTGTTCCTTTTGCTTCCGCGACATCCATAAGAGGATTGTCCTGGTTTGGAGTTGATGTGATGCTCAGTTTTCCGCTGTCATCTTTGATCAACCATGCCCATCCGGAACCGAATCTGCCTGCAGCGGCTGCAGCGAACTTGGTTTTGAATTCATCAAAACTTCCGAAAGCAGAGTTGATTGCATCAGCCAGAGCACCGCTGGGAGCGCCTGTTCCTTTGGGTCCGAGGATCGTCCAGAACAAACTGTGGTTATAGTGACCACCGCCATTGTTCCTTACTGCCACTGGGTATTTGGAGATGTTCTTACAGATTTCTTCAATACTTAGCTTCTCGGCATCCGTTCCAGCGATGGCATTATTCAGGTTGGTAACATAAGCATTGTGGTGCTTGCCATGATGGATTTCCATCGTGCGTGCGTCAATGTGGGGTTCAAGCGCATTGAATGCGTAGGGAAGAGCCGGCAAAGTGAAAGCCATAGTTTAAAGTTTACGGGTTATACATTGATTTCATTATTGAAACACCGGTGCAGTGTTTGAAATTCCTTTGAAGGAGGCCAAATATACAACGTGGCGAAGATTCTACCAGTTTCCACGTGTTTTTGTTTCCTTTTCAGAAGGGCATGTCATCGCTGGCCGTGTTGTCACTAAAGAAAGGTTCTTCATCTGGCGGCGGTGGGGATTGTTGGCCGCTCTTGTCAATCTTCCACGCTCGAACCTCAGTATACCAACGGCCATTGTATTCACGACTCTCGATATCAATTGCAGCGGTCACTACATCTCCCTCGCTTAGCTTATATTGATCAACTTTATCTCCCCAAACCGAGAAGCATATTTTTTTGGGATACTGTGCCTGTGTTTCGAGTATAAACTCCTGTTTTTTCCATTGTCCTTTCTTACCGGTCCCTGTTTGCAAAGGCAACAGCTGAATAATCCTTCCTTTAACTTCCATTATAATTTTATTTACACTAAAT
>JAEYXN010000287.1 GCA_023431285.1 Bacteroidota bacterium | reverse complement strand
TGATTGGTCTCTTTGTTTTACTACCCATCCTCTACTGGGCTGACCTTATCCCTTTTCACAAAATCCTTCCCCTCATAGGGCTATTTTGCTATTGCCTTTTCTGTGTGGTGCGTGAATTCGGATTTGCAGAAACTATTCATGAATCGCGCGCAATGTGGAAGACAATATTCTTTCGATTCATCCTGGCTGGCATCCTGATCATGAGTATCCTCGCCTATTACGATAGCCCTTTGTTTGTCGATGTGATTGCAGATAAGAAACTACTCACAATGATCATCCTCTACCCGGTCTTATCAGCATTACCTCAGGAAATCATTTTCAGGAAATTTTTCTTTGCCCGCTACTCAACCCTCATCCCTGGAAAATGGCCAATCATCATCGTGAATGTGATACTCTTCGCGTTTGCACACATCTACTTTGCAAACTGGGTGGTGCTCGTATTCACACTCGTTGGGGGATTTCTCTTTGCGTCCACCTATCTGCAAACGAAGTCACTTCTGGCCGTCACAATAGAGCACACGTTATACGGATGCTTTGTCCTCGTATCAGGATTAAGCCCGTACTTCTACAAAGCCTTTTGAATACCAGCGAAAGGAAATCAGAACTCCGCGTTCTTTGGAAATCTTGGATAAGGAATCACGTCACGGATGTTGGTCATTCCGGTCACAAAAAGCATGAGACGCTCGAAGCCTAGTCCAAACCCACTGTGAGGTGCGGATCCGAATCTTCTTAGATCAAGGTACCACCAAAGTTCCTTTTCAGGTAAATTCAATTCCTGCACGCGTTTTAGCAGACGATCGTACCGTTCTTCGCGTTGCGATCCACCAATGATCTCGCCTATTCCAGGAAAGAGCACATCCATAGCAGCAACAGTTTTTCCGTCCTCGTTCTGGCGCATATAGAACGCCTTTATCTCAGCAGGATAGTTGTACAGAATGACCGGCTTCTTAAAGTGTTTCTCCACAAGGAAGCGCTCATGCTCCGATTGAAGGTCTACTCCCCATTGATCGATGGGATACTGAAACTTCTTCTTTTTGTTCGGAGTGCTGTTGCGCAGAATGTCTATCGCTTCCGTATAGGTCAACCGTTGGAATTCGTTCTCAGCAACGAACTTAAGACGATCTATGAGTCCAAGTTCACTACGTTGATCCTGTGGCTTCTGCTGCTCCTCTTCCTGCGCGCGTTTGTTCAGGAACTCAAGGTCTTCGCCGCAGTTCTCCAGCGCATAACGCACCAGGTACTGCAGGAACTCCTGGGCAAGTTGCATATTGTCGTTGACATCATAGAAGGCCATCTCAGGTTCAATCATCCAGAATTCTGCAAGGTGACGCGTCGTGTTGGAGTTCTCGGCGCGAAACGTGGGACCGAAAGTATAGATGTCGCCAAGAGCAAGTGCATACGTCTCGCCCTCCAACTGACCGGACACCGTGAGGTTGGTTTCCTTTCCGAAAAAATCCTCTGAATAGTCAATATGCCCATCCTCAGTGCGGGGGATATTCTCGAGATCAAGAGTCGTTACTTTGAACATCGCTCCGGCACCTTCGGCATCAGACCCTGTGATTACAGGAGTGTGGACATAGTTGAATCCGCGATCGTTGAAGAATTTATGAACAGCGAAAGCCATCGCATGGCGTACACGCATTACCGCGCCAAAAGTATTTGTGCGGCTTCGCAGATGCGCGATCTCACGAAGAAATTCCAGTGAATGCTTTTTCGGCTGAAGGGGATACTTTTCTGCATCGCAGTCTCCGAGGATCTCCAGTTCGCGAACTTTTACCTCCACAGTCTGGCCCTTGGCGGGAGAGGGAATGAGTTCGCCGGTGACTGAAATACACGCCCCGGTGGTAATACGTTTCAGCAGCCCCTCGTCCGTTGTAGTAAAGTCCACAACGGCCTGGATATTGTTAATTGTGGAGCCGTCATTTATGGCGATAAACTGATTATTTCTGAACGTTCTAACCCATCCTTTAACTGTAACCTGTTGCCCTGACGGCGTCGCGCGGAGAAGTTCCGTAATCTTTGTTCTGGCCATAGATTTATGTCTTATATTGAAAGCAGAAAGGCCTAAGCCGCTCCACTTCCGGAAGGGTGCAAAAAACGAAAAAACTTGGCAGTTTTAAAAGCATTCAGCATAACTGCCGATGGATTCACTCATGCTGAAAATCCCGCCTGGAATGGCGATTTGGCCTTACTCTGGACTATTTTTATAAATTTGCACTGTATTTGATACAAATAAAAAAAGGAGCAAGGAATGCAGAAGCTTGGTTTAAGCCAATCACTACAACAAAAGCTGTCACCTCAGCAGATTCAGTTTATTAAACTGCTACAGGTGCCTACGGCCGAGCTGGAAGCAAGGATTGAGGAGGAACTTGAGATCAACCCGGCTTTGGAAGAGGGCGACGAACAAGAGGCACCGGAAGATAATTACGAAGAGTCTGAACAGCAGGAGTCATCCGCCTCGGAAGAGGATGTGGACATCAAAGATTATCTGAGAGATGACGATTACAGCGGGTATAAAATGCAGGGCGACGGCGACGACGATGAAGATCGTGACATGCCAATCCCTATGGCAAACTCCCTCCATGAACAGCTCATGGCACAGTTGGATTTCATCGGCCTCAATGAGCACGAATACAATATCGGTAAACAGCTCGTCGGAAGTATCGAAAGCGATGGATATATCAGACGCGATCTGGAGTCTATCGTAAACGACCTGGCCTTTTCCCAAGGCATAGAAACCACCGCTGAAGAGGTTGAAGCCATTCTGAAAAAAATCCAGACGTTTGACCCTCCGGGAATAGCGGCGCGTGACCTGCAGGAATGTCTGTTGCTGCAGCTTGACCGCATGGATAACGGACACGATATCGATGTCGCCGTAGCCAAGAAGATCATTTCGGAGTGTTACGAAGAGTTCACCAAGAAACATTACCAGAAGATTCAGAAGAAGCTCGACACAGAAGATGAAGATTTTGTTCGTGATGCCGTCGAGTTGATCGTCAAGCTGAATCCAAAACCGGGTGGCGGAGGCGCAAACTCTGTCGTTAAGAACCAATACATTATTCCTGATTTTATCCTTACCAACAACAACGGTAAGCTCGAACTCGCTTTAAACAGTCGTAACGCGCCCGAACTGCGTATCAGCCGGAACTACACGGAAATGTTTAAGGCTTACGATAAGAGTGACAAGCGCGACAAAAAACTCAAAGAGGCAGTTTCGTTTGTGAAGCAAAAGCTCGATGCCGCAAAATGGTTTATCGATGCGATCAAGCAACGTCAGCAGACTTTGCTACGAACCATGAAAGCGATCATCGACTTTCAGTACGACTTCTTCCTGGAAGGCGATGAAACGAAACTTAAGCCGATGATCCTGAAGGATATCGCGGGAATGATCAATATGGATATCTCTACTGTTTCCCGTGTGGCCAGCAGCAAGGCAGTGCAAACTGATTTCGGGATCTATCCATTGAAGTACTTTTTCTCTGAAGGTATTTCTACCGACTCAGGCGAAGAAGTAAGTAGCCGTGAAGTGAAGCAGATCATTAAGGATATCATCGAAGCTGAAGACAAGAACAAACCGCTTTCGGATGATAAGCTGGAAAAAATCCTTAACGATAAAGGTTACAATATCGCAAGAAGGACCGTTGCGAAGTATCGCGAACAGCTTAACATTCCGGTCGCCAGATTACGGAAAGAACTTTAAGCGATTCAGGTGAACACAGCAGCAAAGATCATCTCGTTCGTTTTCCACCCGCTCCTTTTCGCGACCTATATGTTTCTCCTCTTCTGGATGACATTTCCGATCGCGTTCGATCCCATCAAGGAAGATGGCACCCTTCGGTTCATCTTCCTTTTGTTTTGTGTCACGTTCATCCTGCCGGTTCTCATGCTGAGCCTCCTTCGTACCCTTGGATTCGTAGAATCATTCACAATGCCTGAGCGTCGCCACAGGATCATCCCATTTACATTGATCAGCGTTTTCTACACCGCCATCACCTATGTTTTTTATGATCGTGTCGAAGTCAGCCTGAACGATAATTTTCTGAAGTTCCTGATCATCATAAACCTTCTTGTTCTCACCAGTACGCTGGCCACCTTCTTTTACAAAGTTTCCATTCACAGTGCGGGGATATGGGGCTTGATCGGCATACTCCTTCCATTGAATAAGATCGCGGATGCAGGGACACTCTTTTTTCCAATGATTGTCTCTCTGCTCCTCGCAGGCATCATCATGTCTGCCCGTCTTTATCTGAATGTTCATAAGCTTAGCGAAGTATTGCTGGGAGCACTCGTTGGTTTCTCCACCAGCTTCCTCACAATGCATTTCCTTTTCCGCTATTAAGGGTTTATTATTTTGCGTACTTTTCAGTTAAACCTGAATGTATGAGCTTTCAATTTCTGCGCTACGAGGTTGATGGAGCGGTCGCTACCGTTACATTGAACAGACCCGATGTGTACAATGCTCTCAATGATGAAATCACATTCGAGCTGCAGGACGCGTTCCGCCGCATCCAGAAAGACGATGCAGTCCGCGCAGTCGTGCTGACTGGAGAAGGTAAGGCTTTCTGTTCGGGACAGGATCTTAAATCCGGTGGCGGAGAGAAGCGTTCATTTGTGGACTCACTGCATAAACGCTATAATCCAATCATCAGGGCCATGCGAACACTGCCGAAGCCTGTTATTGGAAAGATCAACGGTGTTGCTGCTGGCGCAGGATGTTCCATTGCTCTCGCCTGTGATATTATCGTAGCAACCGAAGATGCCATACTCACAGAAGTATTTATTAATATCGGCCTTGTCCCAGACTCCGGGTCATCATACTTCCTTCCCAGACTTGTCGGAATGGCAAAAGCCTTTGAGCTTGCCGCGATGGGAACAAAGATTCGCGGTGCGGAGGCTGCCGCCATGGGACTTATCAATAAAGCAGTTCCTGCTGAGAAGCTCAATGATACCATTAAGGAATACACAGATTACTTCTCGGCTGCGCCAACCAAATCCATCGGTCTAATCAAAAAGATGCTGAACAAATCGGCAACGTCATCGCTGGACGAAATGCTTGACTACGAAGCATACTGCCAGGAGATCGCCGGAAACTCTGAAGACTATCACGAAGGCGTATCGGCTTTTCTTGAGAAAAGAAAACCGACCTTCAGGGGAAAGTAAACTTATTTGCGAACACGTTTTGCAATGGCCAGCGCATCCTTTACGCGAGCCTCGAGGGCAGCGTAGTCCTTCTTCTCCATGATGTCTTTCGAAAACAGATTCGAACCGAGGCCCACACAGGTTGCCCCAACATCAAACCATGACTTAAAGCTTTCTTCTGTAGGTTCTACTCCGCCAGTGATCATCAGAGGTGCATTCGGGATGACAGGCCTTATTGAGGATATGAATTTTGTTCCCACCACTGATCCGGGAAAGATCTTCACAATAGCTGCACCGTGGTCAAACGCTGTCACAATTTCCGTCATGGTTGCACAGCCTGGAATCCATGGCACATTGTGCTTCGCGCATACCTCCCCCATTTCCGGTTTCACAATTGGAGAGATGATAAAGTGAGCTCCTGCGTCGATGAATTTCCGCGTAGTGACGCCATCCATTATCGTGCCTATACCTAACATGAAGCCAGGGAGATCTTTGGTAAATTCCACGAGCTTACTAAAAATATCAAATGAGTTTGCCTGCCTGTTGGTGTACTCAAATACTGTGAGCCCCGCTTTATAGCATGTCTCCAATACTTTCCGGCTGACATCAATATCGTTGTGCGAGAACAGTGGAACGACACCCATGTCGCGCATTCTTGTAACTACCTGCTCGTTTGAATAACTCATCATCTTAAAAGTTTACCAACATTTTCGCCACCTACCACTCCATCGATCTCAGCGACGGTAGAAACATTTACATCGCCTTCAATAGTATGCTTAATGGCACAGGCCGCCGTGGCGAATTCGATTGTATGGTCATCTTCATACTTATTGATAAATCCGTACGCGAGGCCCGCCATAAACGCATCCCCTGCACCGATACGGTCTACAATCGGCGTAATGTCATGACGACGTGTTTCAATCATACCATGTTTACTCCAGAGCAGACCCTGTACCGATTGATGTGAAGATGTAATCGTCTCGCGCTTGGTGGTCGCCACATGCGTGATGTTCGGATACTTCTTTACCAGCTTTTCACATCCAGCCTCCAGTGTGCTTTCCCTTATAGCCAGACAGTTCTCAAGATCGGTACTACCCGCGATGAGAATATCACAGGGTTCAATCAGTTCCGGCATGATCTCAAGAGCGGTCTTGCCATATTGCCATAAGTTGCGTCGGTAGTTGATATCTCCAGAAACACGCAATCCTTTTTTCCTGGCCGTAAGTATTGCATCCTTACATGCTGCGGCGGCCGATGCAGAGATCGCCGGCGTAATGCCAGACCAATGAAACCATTCTGCACCATCGAGAATTTTATCCCAATCAAAGTCTGACGGGTCTAAATTAGCAAACGCTGAATCAAATCTATCGTAGATAATCTTCGGTGATCGAATCGATGCCCCATGCTCGATGAAATACACTCCGATCCGACCTTCGGTAAACACTATGGAGTTCACATCAATTCCATAGTGACCCAGCTGCATAGATGCGGCTGTACCCAGATCGTTATCCGGTAAACAGGTGACATGACAGGAAGATATCCCCATGTAGGAAAGCGATGCGGCGACGTTGGCTTCTGATCCTGCGTAGAGTGCGCCGAACTCAGCAGCCTGCACAAAGCGCCCGTTGTTTTTCGGGGCAAGCCTCATCATCACTTCTCCAAATGTTACAACTCTGGCCATGGTTGAAAATTGAAAGGTAATATTACAAAATAAAGATGATCATCGTTCTGAAAGACTTCGCTGCAATGCGAGCTCCAGACCACGGAGCTCGGCCAGGCCGCGGAGTCTTCCAATAGCAGAGTATCCAGGGTTTGTTTTCTTCCGTAAATCATCCAGCATCTGATGTCCATGGTCCGGACGAAAGGGTATCTTATCTTTCCTGCTTTGCTGTAACACCACAAGTTCTTTCATCACAGCATACATGTCGACGTCGCCATTCAGATGATCCGCTTCATAGAAGTTGCCGTTTTCGTCGCGGCGTGTACTTCGAAGGTGAACGAAGTTTATTCTGTCACCAAGCCGGCGGACCATTCCCGGCAGATCATTATCTGCACGGACGCCGAAGGAACCAGTACAATAACAGAGTCCGTTGAAAGGAGAATCAAAAGCACTTAGCAGTTGGCATGCATCAGCCTCGGTACTCACTACTCGTGGTAGTCCAAAAATAGAATATGGTGGATCGTCGGGATGAATGGCCAGCCTTACACCGTGTTCCGCTGCAACGGGGCCGATAGATGCTACAAATTCATAAAGATGAGCGCGAAGCTTCTGATCATCGATGGCGGCATACTCATCCAGCGCGTTCTGAAACTCAGAGAGTGTATATCCTTCTTCAGCTCCGGGTAAGCCGGCAAGTACATTTCGCTGAAGACGATCAAGTACCTGCTGAGAAGCATTTTTTATAAACGCCTCGGCCAACGCCACTCTTCCGGCAGGATGATCCTTCGAAGCATCGGGACGCTTAAGAATAAAAATATCAAACGCGGCAAATTCAACAGCGTCAAACCTCAGCGCCTTGGATCCGTCCTCCACCTCATAGCTGAGATCTGTTCTCGTCCAGTCGAGAACCGGCATGAAGTTGTAGCACACTGTTGAAACACCGCACGCAGCAAGGTTACGAATGCTTTGCTGATAATTCTTTATGAGAGTCGGGTGACCTGGCTTCTTACGTTTGATGTCCTCATGAACCGGGATACTTTCCACCACACTCCAGCGCAGACCATTTTCTTCGATCTGCTCTTTTCGTTTTCTGATCTCGTCAATTTCCCAGACTTCACCGTTGGGAATATGATGCAGCGCAGTGACGATGCCTGCAGCGCCAGCCTGTCGGATGTCCACAAGAGAAACGGGATCCGATGGCCCGAACCATCGCCAGGTCTGTTCAAGAAAAGAATTCCTATTCATATTAAACGCCACAGAAGACGTTGAAGCCGCCGTCTACCGGTACTGTTACACCAGTAACGAATTTAGATGCGTCGGAACATAGCCATATCAGAGTGCCCACCAGTTCGTCAGGTTGACCAAACCGATTGAAGGGCGTGCTGTTGATGGCATTTTGTCCACGCTCAGTGTAGGTGCCATCGGGATTCGTCAGGAGATTTCTGTTTTGTTCAGTGATGAAAAAGCCGGGGGCGATACCATTTACCCTGATGCCCTCACCAAATTTCTTTGACATCTCGATAGCCAGCCATTCGGTGAAATTCATTACTGCGGATTTTGCCGCACTATATCCCACAACGCGCGTGATCGCTCTGAACGATGACATCGAAGCGATGTTGATGATCACGCCTTTCTTACGACGCGCCATACCCTCGCAGAATATCTTGGTTGGAAGAACGGTCCCCGTTAGATTCAGATCAACCACTTTTCCAAACTCCTCCATATTGAGATCAAAGAAAGTTTGCTGCGGTGTTATAATCGCACCAGGCATATTCCCTCCTGCGGCATTGACGAGAATATCTGCGTCTCCGAAGTATTTTTCGATTTCATCTTTTGCCCTGAGTAAATCATCAGCTTTAAGTACATCAGCCTGAACAAATTTCGCTTTGAGGTTCTTCTTCTTGAATGAATCCACAAGCGCTTCACCGGCTTCTTTTCTTCGCCCGATAATAACAACATTAACACCGGCTTCCGCGAGCCCTTGTGCCATGACACTCCCGAGCACACCGGTTCCGCCTGTGACAATAGCGGTCTTTCCTTGAATATTAAACATAAGTCTTTTCTGTTTCGGAACGCAAACTAATGAAAATGATCAATACTTAAACACCTTGCCTCCCGCCATCACTTCCTGCTTCGCTTCGTCGAAGGTTGCTTTTTCTCCCGTGCGCGCTGCAGCGGTCGTCATGATGCAGGCGATGGAATGTTCATATCCCGCTTCGACCGGAGCGTTGGTCTGCTTACGACTTCTGACGCATTCCATCCAGTTGCGCACATGTGCCGTCGTTGTAACGTCACCTCCTGTATTAGCCGAGGCAACTGTCTTCACTGCGGTCTCAGTGAGATCCATCGGAGCAAGAAGATTTGCATTCATGCCCATAGCCTTTGCGTGATATTCGGTAAGACCCCCGGTAGGCGTAATCTTGTTCGTATTGAGATTGAGTTCACCACCATTCGAATAATAGATTTCCTTAGGATTTTCATCTCCATTGTGCATGCGCGAAGAGAACACCACCTGGAACCCGGAGCTATTATCAGGCGCGCCGTAGTCGAACACCGCTGTCGTGGTATCCCAGTTCCTGCGTCCGTCTTTCCACATGTATATCCCACCGTTTGCCACTACGCTTCTCGGATGCTTCAATCCTGTGAACCAATGCACTGTATCGATCTGGTGACTCATCCACTGGCCAGGCATACCTGAAGAATAAGGCCAGAACAGGCGATACTCGAGATGCTTCCGTGCGTCGAATTTCTCGAATGGGCGATTCATAAGGAAGCGTTTCCAGTCTGTATCTTCTTCGCGCATCTTCTCGACAAGTTGTGGCCTTCTCCAACGGCCGGGCTGGTTTACATGCCATGTCAGCTCAACGGATGTGATCGCCCCGAACTTTCCGCTCTTCACATAGTCCGCAGCCGCGTGGTAGTTCACTCCGCTCCGACGCTGCGAACCAATCTGAATAATTCTGTCTGAAGCTTTAATCGCCTTCAATGCAGCGCGATTGTCCTCCATTGTTTCGGCGAAAGGTTTCTCCACATAAGCATCACACTTTCCATTGACCGCCTCTATCGCGTGAAGGGCATGCTGGAAGTCTGCTGTACTGATGAATACAGCATCGGCCTCATTTGCGTTGTACAACTCTTCATTGTTTCGGAAAGCGCGGATATCATGTCCCATCGCTTCCTTAAGAACTGCCTGACCTTCCTCACGACGAAGCTTCCAGATATCGGAGACGCTCACGATATCAAAGTTCATATCCTTGTAAAGCTGTTGGAAGGCAGGAAACAGGGAAGTACGAAAACGGTCCGAAAATCCGACGACGCCCACGCGAACTCTGTCGTTGGCTCCTATGATCCTTCCATAACTTTTTGCGCTGAGGCCCATAGCTCCAACGTAAGCGCCTGCAGTGGCCAATGTAGCTTTCTTTATAAAGTCGCGACGGGAATTATTTTCTGTACTCATGATCTTTCTGGTTGAGGTTATTATTTCAAAGAACGAATCTTGATGCTTCGGAATGATACTTCGTCACCATGGTCCTGTAAAAGAATCCGGCCTTTCTCCGCCATTCCAAAGTTTTCCCACTGGGCGTATTTACTCCGCGCAACAAGAACGTTGTAGATAGGTGTACCGCGTTGATATTCGACGACTTTGTATCCATTAAGCCAGTGTTCTACCCGGTTATCAGGATAGACAATGACTCTCCCTGCATTCCACTCCCCTATTTTCTTTAGCCCACGTTTAATCTTCAAAGAAGGAATGAGATCATAGAGAGACGCTAGTGTTCTGTTTTGCACGACACCTTGTTTTGCATCCGGATGCCTCTCATCGTCGAGGATTTGATACTCAAGGCCGATAGCGCTACCCTGGTTCTTCTCCGATTCAGTGACAAAATATTTCACACCACTATTGGCACCTTCTGTGAGACGAAACTCAAACTGAAGATCAAACGCAGCAAACTCTTCCTCTGAAACAATATCACCTCCGTTGGTCGATTCTCCTCCGGTGGATTTGACAACACGCAAAATGCCATTACCGATTTCCCAACCTTTATCAGGAAACTTGTCTTTGTATGCGCCTCTCCAGCCCTGAGTAGACTTTCCGTCGAAAAGAAGCTTCACACCGTTTTTCTTCTCCTGTTCTGAGATCATGTTCGGAACAAAATTGGCAACGAAAATGTCATCAGCCGGTGTAGCCTTTAGGCCGGATGTTTGTATTCGTATGTTCTTCCAACGCATGGTGCGACCCACTTCTTCCGGGCTCCCTACAGAGTGAACTTGAAGAGCGATAAAGCCTTTTGGAGTCATGTCGTCAACCAAATGTGCGGCAGGCACACCGTTGATGAAGGTACGCATCACGGGGCCGATACATTCTATGCGTGCATGATTCCACTCACCTTTCTTAAATGCAGATTTAGCGGCGTTGTTGTATTCCAGCGGATAGAGCCATTCCCTGCGGGCTTCATCATAGATACCGCCAGTCCACGCACGTGGTGAAGGATCAATCTCCATCTGATAACCATGCACCCGACCATTCTGATAGTCCGGCTTGCTCTCACTACGGAATTGCACGCCTGAATTCATGTCTGCATCCTGACGAAAGTCAAATTCAAGAATAAAATCACCGTAGGTTTCTTTGGTGACAAGGAATGAATTAGGTTCGTCTGGAACCGTCGTTCCCACCAGCTCACCATTCTTTACTTCATACTTCGCTTTTCCGCCTAATTGTTTCCAACCATCGAGATCTTTGCCATTGAAGATTTTGGTCCACTTTTCCTGAGCCACAACCTCAGTTGAAAACGTCAACACCACTAACCCCAAAAATAATTGCCTGCAAATGTTCATTGTATGTCTGTTTGTGTAAGAGAGTTTAATATCGAAAATTTATTATTTCCTGATTTCAACCGCGCACCGGTTCCGGTTGCTTTCGTAGCATGCTTCAATCAGCCGGATCACCTCCATCGCTTCTTCGGGCTTTACCACGAGTTCGCCTCCATGTCGAATTACCTGGAACAAATTCCGGTAGAATTCACGATAATCCCCACGCTCTGAAGAAATACGTGCTTCTTCAGAATTCCCATCCGCCATTACATTGATCTTCCCGAAGTACTCGCGATCCTCCATGCCCCACGTGGCATCACCGGGCGTACGTCCATCCTTTAATGCCTGCTCCTGTGGATCGATACCAAACTTAACAAATGATCCGTTTACTCCATGCAAAATATATCGTGGCATCGGCTCCTTCACTAGATAACTGGACTTCACGATGACAAGAAGCTGCGGATACTGAAGACGAATGTCATAGAAATCATCAACCTTCCCTCGCGGCCGTTGAATGCCGATACGTGCATCAACAAAATCCGGCATACCAAATAGGGAGACCACCTGGTCAAGCATGTGCGACCCAAGGTTATAGAGAATGCCTGTTCCTGGTCTGGATTCTTCTTTCCATGTGTTTGCTTCTACATAGTTCCGGAAACGATCATAGTGCGCGGAAAACTCTACGATCTTTCCCAGTCTGCCATCTTTCAGGATCCTTTTGATAGTGAGAAAATCGCTATCCCAACGGCGGTTCTGAAAAACAGTGAGTGTCCTTGAAACCGCTTTGCTTAAGTTGATGAGCCGCTCCGCTTCATTGGACGTCACCGTGAACGGCTTCTCCACTACGACATGCTTACCGTTCTCCAGCGCGCGCTCAGTGTACTCAAAATGAGTTTCGTTCGGAGTATTCACCACGATCAGTTCTACATCCGGATCATTCATCACATCATCAATCGTTTTGGAAATGCGCACTGAGGGATATCTGTGTTTTGCTTTTTCTGTTCGCCGTTCTACGATCGAGTGCATCGTAAATCCGTCTACTGCACTGAGTAAAGGACCATGAAAAATCTCGCCCGACATTCCATAGGAAAGCAATGCTGTACGGATAGGAGGCTGATTCATATTCGATAATTAGAAAAAAATCAGCGAAAGAGAAAGACAAATAATGTGGGCGAGTCAATTTAATCCATGAACAATTGTTCGCCTGTCAGCAGATTGTTCTACTTTGCTTCAAAGTTCTAACCTTGAATCGTCAGGAATTGATTTCATCGCTGAAGTTGTATGAAACTTCATTCGCCGAAGAGCGAGCTTTTATCTCCTTTTTCCTGGAGCTTCTGAATCACCCAAGGGCCTATCACCGCGATCATTTTCCTGGTCATATGACCGGCTCTGCATGGATTGTGGATGAAAGCAGAAAGTATGTTCTTCTCACTCACCACGCCAAGTTAAACCGCTGGCTACAACCTGGCGGCCATGCTGACGGTGATGAGAATATTTTTAATGTGGGCTTACGCGAAGCGATGGAAGAAACCGGCATCCCATCCTTCAAGTATATCCCGGTAGGCCTTTTTGATATTGATATCCATCCGATACCGGCGCGTGGTGATGTGCCGGAGCATGATCATTACGATATACGAATTCTGCTGGAAGCTCCTCTTGAATCACGGCTTTCCATCACCGATGAATCTCATGACCTGGCCTGGGTTCCCCTTGACCTTGTTGCTGAGAAGAGCGGCGGGAATTTATCCATGAAGAGGATGGTCCGGAAAGTGCGGATGTTATTTACTGCTGAAGAGTAGAAGTCCAAAAGCAAGAAGAACGATCCAGAATTTGTATGCCGAGATCATCGGGATGATGATCCATGACAGTTGCATACAAACTGCGAGGATCACCAGCACTACAGCAACTGCTTTGAGGATAGAACGTGTTTTATTGCTCATACAAGGGGTTAAAAGCCAAAATTAGCACGAGATTGAGGATGCGCCGCATGGAACGTCTTGAAATTAAAACTGATTCGCTAATTTCGCCATTAAATCTCTTCTGAAATGGCCGACAAAGGCACGGATCTCGAGAAGGCAAAAGCAATTCTTACCAGGGGCGACCTTGTTGCAATACCTACGGAAACTGTTTATGGACTGGCCGCGAATGCATTAGATGCAGATGCAGTCGCCAAGATATTTTCTGTAAAGAACCGACCGGACTTCGATCCACTCATCGTTCACGTGCCAGATCTGGATGCAGTAGACCTTTATGTCGAATTCATCCCTCTGAAAGCACGAAGACTTGCCAATCTTAACTGGCCTGGACCGCTCACGCTTATCCTTCAAAAAAGAAATAGCATCCCCGACATCGTCACATCGGGTATGGACACCGTTGGCATCCGTTGTCCCGACCACGTCCTCACCCGCGATCTTTTGAGAGCACTCCCTTTCCCACTTGCGGCACCCAGCGCAAATCCGTTCGGATACGTGAGTCCAACAAGGGCCGAGCACGTCAATGAACAACTCGGCGACAAGATAGAGTACATACTCGATGGCGGTCCATGTTCAGTTGGCATAGAATCGACCATCATCGGCTTCGAAGGAGAAACTCCGGTAATCTACCGCCTTGGGGCACTTAGCATAGAAAAGATCGAGAGCCTCATCGGAAAAGTGGAGATCAAGCTTAACTCTTCATCAAACCCCAAGGCACCGGGACAGTTAAAGACACACTACTCACCGAAGAAAAAAATGATCCTTGGGAATATCGACGATCTGCTGACAAAGCACTCTTCATATTCCTCTGGAATCCTTAGCTTCAGCAAAGACTACAACTCACCGAATCAGAAGATACTCTCCAAGCAGGGAAACCTCGAGGAAGCAGCGAAGAATCTTTTTAATGCCTTACGCGAGTTCGACACCATGGACATAGATGTGGTGCTTGCCGAACTGGTTCCCGATTCGGGCATCGGACGCGCCATCAATGACCGTTTAAATAGAGCCGCAGCGGAGAAATAATTCAAAGACTCTGTTTCTGATGATCCGCACTTTTGATTTTATTTACCTAAAGTAAACAATCAGAAGATGGCCAAGACTAAAAAGATCCTTGTACTCACAGGTGGTGGCGACTGCCCAGGTTTGAATGCTGTAATCCGCGGCATCGCAAAACGCGCCCGTAAAGAAAAGGGTTGGGAAGTTTACGGAAGCATCGAAGCTTTCAACGGCGTTTTCAACGAACCCCAGGAAATCTTCAGGCTTACCAGCCAAAAAACTGCGGGAATCCATGTGAAGGGCGGTACTATTCTGAAGACCACCAACAAGGGAAATCCAATTAAGTACCCGGTACCACAACCGGATGGATCCATAAAGTTTATCGACCGCTCCGAAGAGCTCGCCAAACGCTTACGGGACCTCGGCTTCGATGCTGTTATCAATATCGGAGGAGACGGATCTCAAAAAATATCCAAAGCGCTTTACGAAAAGGGGGTGCCGATCATCGGCGTTCCCAAGACTATCGACAATGATCTTTCTGCTACAGATGTCACATTCGGTTTTCAAACTGCGGTGCAGATCGCAACCGACAGCTTCGATAAACTCGTCACTACGGCGGAGAGTCATCATCGTGTGATGATCATGGAAGTAATGGGACGTGATGCCGGATGGATTGCTCTTCATACTGCGATTGCCGGTGGCGCAGAGATCTGCCTTATCCCAGAGATACCTTATGACATCAATAAAATAGTTTCAAGGCTTAACCTCCGCTACAAAAAAGGTCGTGGCTTTGCGAACATCGTCATCGCGGAAGGAGCAAAAGCCAAAGAAGGAACGATCACATCATCCTTAAACGACAAAGGCTCCGAGCACGTCCGTCTTGGTGGAGTGGCCTATCAGCTTTCAAGGCAGCTCAAGGATTTCGGATGCCAGGCTGACATTCGGGAAACAGTTCTTGGACACGTGCAGCGCGGGGGAACTCCCGTTGCTTATGATCGCGTCCTTGCTTCGCTTTATGGTGTTAAGGCATTCGAACTGGTCCTCGAGGAAAAGTTTGGAGAGATGGTCGCATTCAGAAACAATCAGGTTACTTCTGTTTCCCTTGAAGAAGCCACCAAAGACTACAATTTTGTGGGACCCGATTCTTATCTCATAAGAGCAGCAAAAGGACTTGGTATCTCTTTCGGCGACTGAGGATCCGAACATCCTCAGCAGGCGGTATTATTCATCATTCGTGAATCGAAAACGTTTGATGTCCATAACTGTCCTTCCAATTTTCAGTGAAATCATTACTTGAAAAAAGCAAAAGGATTAGATTTGCGTGCACCGCAAAATCCGGTTCGCCTAACGAGCAGTTGCTCATCCTATAAACTACGATCAACATGAAAACGATTAATGACATCAACTTCAACGGTAAACGCGCACTCATCCGTGTCGATTTCAACGTACCTCTCGACAAGAGCCTTAACGTTACTGACGACAACCGCATACGCGCTACTATTCCTACGATCAATAAGATTCTCAAAGACGGCGGAAGCTGTGTGTTGATGTCACACCTTGGCCGACCAAAAGAAGGACCTGAAGACAAGTATTCACTGAAGCATACAATCAGCAAGACGGAAGAACTGCTTGGACGTCCTGTGAAATTCGCAGGTGATTGTATCGGCGAAGAAGCATATAAACTGACTGCAGCACTGAAGCCTGGAGAAGTGATCGTTCTGGAGAATCTTCGCTTTTACAAGCAGGAAGAAAAAGGTGATGTTGCCTTTGCTGAAAAACTTTCAAAGCATGGTGACCTCTATGTAAACGATGCATTCGGAACCGCGCACCGTGCCCACGCATCAACCACCATCGTTGCCCAGTTCTTCAAGGAAAAAGCAGCGGGTTACGTCATGGCTGCAGAACTGGAAAACGCTAAGAAGGTAATGGATAAAGCCGCGAAGCCTTTCACTGCAATCATGGGTGGTGCAAAAATCTCTGACAAGATCCTCATCATTGAAAATCTCCTCGATAAGGTGAACAACCTCATCATTGGCGGAGGAATGGCTTATACATTCTTCAAAGCGCTCGGAGGAAATATCGGTAACTCTCTCGTTGAAGCAGACAAACTTGATCTTGCAAAGGAACTGATCCAGAAAGCCAAGGCCAAAGGCGTTGAACTGCTTTTGCCTATCGACTCCGTTGTCGCTGATAAATTTGCCGCGGACGCCAATACTGATATCGCGAACAATAATAATATCAAAGATGGTTGGATGGGTCTTGATATCGGACCTCAGGCTACACAGGTTTTTGCAAAGGCTGTTGAAGATTCTAAAACTATACTTTGGAACGGCCCTATGGGAGTTTTCGAAATGGAGAAATTCCAGAACGGAACAAAGAGCATCGCTGAAGCTGTGGTTCGCGCCACAAAGAACGGAGCATTTTCATTGATCGGCGGAGGAGACTCTGCTGCGGCTGTGAATCAGTTCGGCTTCAATGATGACGTAAGCTACGTTTCAACCGGTGGCGGTGCACTGCTCGAATATTTTGAAGGGAAAGTTCTCCCGGGAGTAGCCGCACTGGACAAATAATAAGATATACATCCTGACAATACAAGAGGTCGTCTCTATCCGAGGCGGCCTCTTCTTTTTGTATTAGAATCGTATGGTGGATTGAACGTCGCGGGTGGATTGGACGCTACTATGATAATTGGTATTTTACATTTCCATCAACCTGGCTTATATCCCGATGTACTATCTTTCTGGTGCTTTAGTAGCCTTCATAATCGCAATAGTCATTCTCAGGCAACGCCAAAGAAAGAGAAAACTCCTCAGAGATCAGGAATTGGCTTCAAGGTGGGGGAGCCAAAAGAAAGCTGAGTTTAATTTCAATGACATCTGCAGATACACAGTTTTTACCAGGAACGACACACAAAAGCAACTACACGACCGAACTCTTTCCGATTGCTCATTCTATGATGTTTTTCCAATCATTGATCGCACTACCAGCAGCGTCGGTCAACAATTTTTGTTCAGCAAGCTTGTCAGGCCCGTCAAAGATTCAACGACATTAAAGGAATTCAATAATCATGTCGAGGCTTTCCGAAGTAATGAGGAACTCCGGACCCGACTTACAAAGGAACTATTCAAACTTCAAAGTGAAGATGCATACTTCATTTCCTCTCTTTTCAAGGACCGCCTTCTCGAAAAACCATGGTGGTTCAATCTTGCTTATGTGAATGTCGGAGCATTGATCGTATTCGCTTTGTTGTCTCTGGCTTATCCCCCATTGATTGCCGTTGCTCTTATCCCGGTAATCATAAACTTTCTGATTCACTACTGGAATTCTTTCAATACGTTCATCTTCCTTAAATCACTCCCGCAATTAAGTATCCTGACCGATGTCGCGGCAGTGATAAACAACCTCTACAAAACCAACCATTCGGACGCTGTCGCAACAGCCGTAAAAGAACTAAAACCCCTTCAATGGAGGCTTACATTTCTTAATTCCAGATCGAAAGGATCCGTCACCGACGATCTCGGGTCGGCCTTTTCCTATTTCATTGAATTACTCAAAGCTGTCATCCTCCTCGAATTCTTTCTTCTTTTTGACACGATCAAAGCTGTTGATAAGCATAAAGTCAATATCAAACTACTGTTCAACTTTACAGGAGAAATCGACTCCACGATCTCCGTTGCAAACCTCCGGAGCAGTCACTACAGATGGTGCACTCCTCAGTTCAACAATGGCGAAAAAGAATTTTATCTCAAAGAAGCATACAATCCACTAGTGAAAAACTGTGTAACAAATGATCTTCACCTCGATGGAAAAAGTGCTTTGATAACTGGCTCTAACATGTCGGGCAAAAGCACTTTTCTTCGAACCGTTCTATTGAACTCAATCCTCGCTCAAAGTATTTACACATGCTTTGCGTCTGAATTCAGATCCCCCATGGCGGATCATTTCTCCTCAATACAGATCGGCGATAATATTCTTGAAGGCAAGAGCTATTACTTCGAGGAAGTGACAGTGATGAAAGAGTTGCTCTCGGCGGTAACGCCATCAGCAACAAATCTTTTCATTCTCGACGAAGTTTTTAAGGGCACTAATACAATGGAAAGAATCGCTGCTGCCAAAGCAATCCTTACTTATCTGAACAAACATAATAACATTGTCATTGTTGCAAGCCACGACATTGAGCTGGTGGAGTGGCTTTCCTCTGAATATGACCTTTATCATTTTGATGAAAACGTGAGGGAAAATGATCTTCACTTTGATCATAAGATCAAACAAGGTCCGTTAAGGGGTGGCAATGCAATTCGTATTCTTGAGTTGTCTGGATACCCGAAGGAAGTTGTCGCTGAAGCCAGGGAATTAGTGAACACACTGGAAATTGCCAGCCCGGATGCGAAAAGATTATAAGAACCAATCAAGCGCTGACGCAACGGTACTCAATTGAGCGGGATCTTGCCGATTCATGATTTGGTTACGATATTGGCTCTGAATCACCTTGTCGTATGAAATATGAACGACGATCATGAAAATCTCACCTAAAAACACCAACGGACTATCTTTTCCTTCGGAGAAAAAAATACTGATAGGTAGTCTGGTTCTAAGCG
>JAEYXN010000282.1 GCA_023431285.1 Bacteroidota bacterium | reverse complement strand
TCATGACTCATCTCCACATGTCCTTACTACCCCTGCTACCTGCTACCTGCTACCTACTTAGCACTAACTATCAAAGAAGCAGCCTCATTTCCTCAAGACAAATCTCCCCTACAACGGCATCCCCCTGCTACCTGTTACCTGCTACAACGGCATCCCCCTGCTACCTGTTCCCCCCTTTAATCAAACAAACTCGTCAATATGTCGTCATCTTTCAGTAGGCTGACAATAGCCCACGTAGTTACAATAGAAAGTACCAGCAGAAATACCAGCAGCGCACCCATTGGTACAGCCACATTCGCCCAATACAAAAGACCGCAGACCATCAACACCAGCAGGATGCCTCTGGCTATAAGTGTAAACCAGTTCATTTATACTTCTTTCAGAAGAAAAGTATAAATCGGGTGCCAGTCTACTCCAGTTCGATGTACCAGTTGTATTCTTCCGATAGCTCGGTAAGTTTCTCTTCAGAAGAAGGGGAAATGTCTCCGGCGTTAAAGATGATGAAGGCGCCTTCCATGAGATTTTCCCTGACAGCATTGGCATGGACGTGGCTGATCAGATCATCAAGAGGAAATTCAAGATCGACGGTACCTTCTACAAGAACATTGTCAATCCGGTGAGACGAAGGAATGGTGATGTCTGTGATCGAAGAATACACAAATCCAAGAGATGAAAGCTGCGTGTTTTCGGAAAGATCCAGATGATCAAGGGAAGCATTCTCCAGTGTTAATGTCTTGAGATTTGTCAGTCCCTGAATATCCAGGCCATATGTGGGTGAAACAGCGACGAACTCGACTATCTTGTCCAGGTCACCGGAAAGGGTGACATCAGCCATCTCTTGCGGTAACATGCGGAACACCTGCTCAAACGTGAGCTGGTCAGGACCCGATGAAGCATTGGAGAATGCTATCTCGGTAACTTCACCATCGGGCCAGTTCACGAAAATGCTTCCCGACTGCCCCATGGTGAGATAAAACAGTGCTTCATTCGACACAGAAAGCGTAACACCACGTTCTACTTCGAGAATGACAGCTATTGCGCGGTTACCATACTCGGAAAGGTAATCGCGGTAGTTGAAATTCAATTCATAATCCTGATATCCTTCCTTCGATATCCGAAGCTTGTAATCGGCGTTATGATCTCCCGGGAATGAAAGGATGTTAACACGCGGTGAGAGAGAAAATTCAAATAGAGAAGATTGTTCGTTTTCCAGAGAGAGCTTTGCATTCGTTAGTCTGAGCTTACCGTCTTCAAAAACAAAGACATTGACACTAAACGGATGAACGACCTTCGGCATGAAGGAAGCGTAACCAAAATCTGATGGATTCCTGGAATCGATTCCGACTACCTGCATCTGGAATGTTTCATCAGTGTTATCCCTTACGTTGAATGGTACCGGCAACGCGTGGACTACACTGCTTTCCATAGGAGAACCGTCTTTGGGTGTGATCAGAAGGATCTCTGTGTTTCGGACTACAATCAGATCGTCAACGGTATAGTTTCCCGGAGGAAGTTCGATCGGAGAGGAGGTGATGGTGCTTCCCTCTTGTCGTGTTTCCACCTCGCTGAATAACAGGACCGACTTTCCATTACGATCGCTGACACTTACTATTAATGTTGGTGGTGATGCGTCTGTGCCCGCATCGAAGTTAGCAGGACGTTCAAACGAAAACGAAATACTTCCATTGGAGATGGGTTCATTCTCCGCGCACTGCACCAAAACAAAGGCAGTGAGAAGGAATAAAAAAGGAAGCAACTTTTTCATTAGCTGTGACCGTAAAATTACTTGCCGGAGGTGGGGGGCCTGGCCGGCAGCGACTGTAAAAATGGTGAATTAGCTTTAAAAGCCAGAGGTCCTTTTGTACCTTTCTTCTCACAACCCACAGGAGATGGACAATCAGAAAATAAATGACCTCAAAACGAAGGTTGAAGGCCGATTACTGCAGAAAATTCAGGATCTGGAAGCTGTTAGAAATGAGCTGGAGGAAGAGACGCGCGACAGTGACGGGGACGAAAAGACGAAGAATCAACAGCTTCTCGATGCTACTACCAATCTGTTGAACGAGCTGAAACAGGCCCAACACAACATCCACGAACTCATCGAGCGGAACGGCTGACAGAAAAGTCAGCGCTCACTTTCTATACCATGATATGACCATTTCGATAATTTATTATCTTAATAGTCAAACGTCTTTCTATGCCCAACCACGCACGTCTAAACCCGTTTGACACGCATCAGACAAGATTACCATCTCGAATTCCGGGCATCCCAATAATTCACAACCAGTAATAAAATGAGTTTTTCAAAAACGCATTTAAGATTCATATGAAGGAGATTGTCGTAGGTATTACTGATTGTGGCAGCTATGCCAATTATGAGAAGTGGATGCTGAACGTGCCTGGAGTAACAACCATTCGTCTCAGCTACAAGGAGGGAAACCCCAACGACATCAATAAATGCCATGGAGTAATCCTGAGTGGAGGTGAAGATGTTCATCCCCGCTTCTACAACAAGAAGGAATACATTGAGTATTGTGATGATATCGATGAACGAAGAGATGAGTTTGAATGGAATGTTCTGGAGTACACCGAACCTAATAATGTGCCTTTACTTGGAATCTGCAGAGGCCTGCAAATGGCTAATGTCTTTTTCGGCGGAACGTTAATTCCGGACCTTCCTTCATTCGGGAAGTATAATCATTCGAAGTTCCCTAAGCAGGACAGGTATCACGACATAGATGTAGATCCAGATAGCTTTCTAAGTAAAATCACAGGACAAACATCCGGGGAAATAAACAGCGCGCACCATCAGTCTGCGGACATGATTGGAAAAGGCCTTGTGGTGAATTCATTTTCTCCAGAGGGAACGGTTGAAGGAATAGAACGACGCAACCCGGAAGGAAGAGGTTTTTTGATGCTAGTACAATGGCATCCGGAGAGAATGTTGCCGCAGCAAAACCCATTCGCCGAAATGATCAGATCAGGATTTATCGAAGCTGTAGTCCAGAGCCGTTCATGAATGTTATTTGTGGCGATCAATCAGTGCTGAGGGCTGTGGAGTGGAAGAAAGGTTCAGAGCATCCGCTCCACATTATCGCTTACGGAATTCCGAGCCTTCGTAACATTCAACACTTCCAGCGTGAATAGTGGGCTGGCATTGATTTGTAGGAGATGATGCAAACTCTTCATACTTATGAATAATTTCTTTAGAGCGATTATCGCAGGCTACGGAGCCAAAAAACTCGGCGGCGGATGTTTCGGAACGGTCCTCGTCTTCATCATTATCTGGGTCCTGCTGGGTTATTGCAACGCGGCCCCTATTTAGCATTCGCCTCCCCGGAGGAGTAAGCTGAGCGCTTTATAAAAACTACGTATTATTTTCAGGTCGGGAATCTTTATTCCGTCTGCTAAGTTTTATAAATCTGGATTTGTAAACTGCAGACCTAATGATAAGAATATCCCTGATCTCACTGCTGCTGGTTATAGGTTGTTTCTCTGTATCCTCAGTTTTCTCGTCGTCCTCCAACACCCCTCGTCCAACGGTAACACTACCCGGAAAAGGTTCCACCGTGTCAGGACTTTCTCGTGTAAACTTCGAAGATTCCATCCGGTCTCTTTATAATTCTATTGGCCTTGCCGGGAAAGGTCTTCACTATGACGTATTTCGTTATGGAATAATTGGTTTCCACTCTCTGAAACAAGATGGTAAACTAAGCGACCGTAACCTTCTTACGTTAATTGATTTCTCGAAGCCAAGCACCGAAAAAAGGTTCTACACGATCGACCTGGAGAATCGCAAGGTGCTGTTCCACTCGCTTGTCAGTCATGGCCGAAATACTGGTGAAAACATGGCGACGTCTTTCTCAAACAAGCCACACTCCAACCAAAGCAGTCTGGGCTTCTATGTGACTGGAGAAACCTATGTGGGTAGCAAAGGTTATAGTATGCGCCTTGATGGATTTGACGGCTCTTATAATTCAAATATGCGGGCACGCGCCGTGGTGATGCATGAAGCTGATTACGTCAGCGAAGAATGGATCACCAAATACGGAAGACTCGGCCGCAGTCAGGGGTGCCCTGCATTACCCAAAGCGATCTCCAAAAAGGTGATCGATACCATCAAAAACAAGACGCTGATCTTCGCCTACTATAATGACACGACTTATCTGAGATCATCTATTCATCTCAATCTTGACCAACTGTTCGTCAAGTTGGATGCGATGGCTGCTCTCTGACAGATCGTTAATCCGCTTGTGACTTGACATGATTGAGCATAGCAAGTTGACGCTTGTCATGCCCATAGATGTCTTCCCTGAATTGAAGCACGCCATCTTCATCCACCCACACTGTCCTGTATTCGATCTCTACATGATAGTTCGTTTTCAGATGAACAGTGGTTGGTTCTTCTTTTCCCATTGCTTCACGGATCTTTTTATCATCCCACTTGTCGTGATCAACAAGAAGTAGCCCGGCAAGTTCAGCTGGTTTTTCCAAACGGATGCAGCCATGGCTGAAGGCACGTTTGCGTTCATTGAACAATGCTTCCGCCGGCGTATCATGCAGATATACATTGAAGTCGTTGGGCATGATGAACTTGACCTGTCCCAATGAGTTCGCTTCGCCGGGATTTTCCACAATCCTCAATTCTTCTGGCTTGAGGTCATCATCTTTCCAGTCTATGTCATCCGGGTGAATCTCTTTTCCATTCTGATAGAACTTAAATCTTTCCGGGTCGTACGATAGGGGATTGTCCTTAAGCTTCGGCAGCATTTCATTTTTCAGAATGCTGACAGGGATGTTCCACGTCGGACTAAACACGATGTATTCAAGTGTATCATTGAAAATCGGAGTAGAAGTAAATTCAGCTCCCAGAACCACGCGCATCTCCATGACATTCTTTTTCTTCTGATACACTCTCAGCATGTATTCAGGTACATTGATGGTGATATAGTAATCTCCATAATCATGCGGTAGCCAACGAATGCGTTCGATATTCAATTCGATGAGGTCAGCCTTCTCCTTAAAAGACTGATTCAGAAATTTCATAGTGAGGGGTGTGATCACTCCGTCATCGGGAAGGCCGTGACGTTTCTGGAATTGTTTCACCGCCTGCTGCATCTCTTCGTCATACACAAGAGAGTCTTCGGGAGAATATTTCTTCAGGTCTGTGTACATCAACCTATTCCGCAGGAGCGGTACTTTTGAATTCTTTGCTCCAGGCTTGATCGTTAGTTTTTCCATGGAAGCCGGCACCACCAGATTGGCAGAGGATTCAAACTTCCTGTATTCAGCCAATGCCTTCCGAAGTTTCTCGTATTGCTCATGAGGTGGATGGAGCTTATCAAGAATTTCCTTCAGGTCCCCTGATGAGTTACCAATCAATAGCTGAATATCATCCTCCCGGGGGACGTTCTTCTTCCAGATAAAGTCGCCATATCCCGCCTGGCGGATCCGGCCTTCAATCATGTGCGTCGTAAAAAGAAAGAAGGATGCAGTAATCTTAATATCAAGGGCCGCGATTTCCTCTGGTGTGCGTTCACGGTTATCATAAAGCGCTTCCAACTCAGCTTCGATCTCATTGATGTTATAATGTTCGGGATTGAGACCATACTCGGCGGATCCTGCCACGGCCTTTACAAAAGCATCGTAATTATTATTCGGCTTTCGATATTCGAGCCATTTGGTTTTACCCTTTGTAAGCTGGTAGAAGGTTATCGTCTTTGATCTGATCTTCTTTGTATAATACGGCGCGTCAATCTCGATCTTGCTCACGCGGGTGGCGATGGGACTTGCAACGGTATCAATGAACAACTCCTGGGGTTGTCCGTTCCTCGCCAGCATAATGACAGCCACAATTATAACTATCGCCAGTAATCCTGTTATTGCTGAGGCGACGGCAATTTTCTGGTGCTTTGGATCCTCCAACGCACGCTTTATAGATTCTAAAGGTTCCATAGACAGTTTGATGTTCGATGGTGACAGGTAAAAAGCAGTTCCACGGCTGTCAGCTCGCATTGGATTGAAGAACACCGTCGTCCGCGGATAAAATACCCCGCTATGGGAAA
>JAEYXN010000259.1 GCA_023431285.1 Bacteroidota bacterium | reverse complement strand
TTGCTGCCTGGGTAACCTGTACGTAATTGCTTTGGCTCAGATCTAACTGGCCGTCGATCTCAATCGGGTTTGCATCGCGGTCGGTGAGAATATAATTGAGATATGCCTTCGGCGCCGCACCAGTATTATTCTTTGTGAAAAGAGTGGTGTATGGCACAGTCGCGTTGCCAACACTTCCAACTGCACCACCGTCAATCAATACGCCCGGAACATTGCCGTCGATCTGATCAAGGAGATTAGTCAAGGGGTCCTGCCAGTTAGCGGTATTCGGGTCGATGTACCTGGCATACACCTCCATCCGGAGGCGCAGCCAGGGATTGTACATGCCTTTGATTGATGCAGCAAAGAAGCTTGCAGGGTTATCGATACAATGGTGAGCTATGTGTTAGGTGAGACTGAGGAGTATGATCTGTTCAAAGATCCGGTGATGCTTGAACAATGTTGAAAAATATTAAACTAAAATCCCTTTAACCGATGTTTCCGGTTGTCCTACGCGTTATTCTCAATTGTATAATATGGAACAGAAGCAAAACCACCGAGTAAACTATAATCCAAAACTCCTCGCTAGGCCGCGTGTAATCATTGAGAACAACAAAAACTACAAAAATGAATGCAATCAACAGCGGAATCGTGTCAATTAAGTGAATACTGTACCTCCATAACATCAAGGTAGATGTGTACTCAATTCTCTTCTTGAACGCGAGCCTTATTGCCATCCCCAGCAAACTAATTAAAAGCGAGAGAATGAAAATTGTCCCTTGTGCAAATCCCAGGGCTATTAAAAGCATCGGCAAAAAAATAGCCAGCTTTAACAAAAGGATAGTGAAACTATTTCTCTTCATTTGGTTCAATATAGATTGGGACTGTTTTACCAGCATGGTTACCATATGCACGATCTAAATTATTATAAACTGATCCCATTAAATGCCCTACAAAAATTGGAGTATACGCTTTTGTAGAAGGATGAGATTTAACTATATCGGTTACAACACCTTCAATCGCATTCATTGCAGCGTCTTCATTGGTCACTCTTCCTGCGATTAAATTCGTTCCAACTCCGTTGGTACTAATTCCATCTTGAACCCCCTTTATTACACCGCCCATTTCACCTCCGACATTTATACCTGAGCCATACGTCTTTGAAGAGTCGTCACCGAGGGCATTCTCTTTCGTATCAACTAAGGTCTGCTTATTTCCTAAAGCACCGCCCTTCATCTCAACAGTTTCATTCTTATAAGTCTTATCCACAGTAGATGAACTGAAACTGGTAGACTCAGTCGAGAATTTGCCATAGTCTTTATCGTCCTTATTTGTATTTTGGACGAATGTCTGCGTCGAGGTCTTTGTTGTAGTTCGTTCGGTAAACGTACCGTCCTTATTTTTGATTGTTGTCGTCCGAGTTTCTGTCCTTATAACAGAATGGCTCTCTCCATTCTTAGTCGTACCATTATAACGATAAGAGTACCGCACATTCGGATCTTCCCCCTCTCTACCATCTGGATCAATAAATCTCACAGGATTATTGAACGCGTAGACGTAAGGACTCCACCTTCGCATTTTTTCAGCCAATGGATCAATAACACCCCATCTTCCAATCTCCGGCATATACATTCTAGCTCCAAAGTCAAGCCATTGAAGGTTCAATTCGTCCTGCTCTTCTTTACCGTTAAATTTGTAATCCTGCGGCGTTGTGTTTTCTCTCGAGTACGAATTAAACGTAAGTCCAAACGGATAATAATCATCCATCTGCACCACAGGCGACTTGATATGTTCTACTTCAAAGTCATCGAAGAACACATCAACCGGGTCTCCGCCTAAGTCCACGTTGTCGTTGCTCAGATAAATGTACATCAAGCCGGCCTGTTTTACTACTACCTCGATGAAAAGGCGCTCATGGTCTCCGTTCGAGCCGTCCTCACTTGCCGCCTGGGTAACCTGTACATAATTGCTTTGGCTCAGATCTAACTGGCCGTCGATCTCAATAGGGTTTGCATCGCGGTCAGTGAGAATATAATTGAGATATGCCTTCGGTGCCACACCAGTATTGTTCTTCGTGAAAAGTGTGGTGTACGGCACAACCGCGGTGCCAACACTTCCAACTGCACCACCGTCAATCAATACACCTGGAACATTGCCGTCGATCTGATCAAGGAGATTGGTCAAGGGGTCCTGCCAGTTAGAAATATTAGGATCAATGTACTTGGCATACACCTCCATCCGGACTATGTCACCAGGCATAACGCTAAGGGACTTTGCCAAGCCGTAGCGCTCGTGTTCAAGTCCGCTGAGCCGTATGGCATATCCCGTCCCCATGTCTTCCGCTCCCGGAGGCCCCGGATCTGGTAGACAATCAGGTCCTGAACATTCCTCGAAATCATATTCTAAAGCGTCATTGGTGTGATCGAATAACGTTGACTTCACTTTCACAGCTTCGTCATAGTACAAAAACTGCCCGGCTTCATCATTGGCGTTTTCATTTTCCATGGTGGCAACAGCACTTTCCACGTCCTCCCTGGTGGTGAATGTGAGTCGCACGTTGCCGAGGTGATGATAACCGATGATAGTCTTCCTTGTCTCTTTCTCTGCTCTTCGAACAAAAAATTATTTCTAATCTAGCCCCAGCCGTTAATTTATCAGCAATCATTCATACTCACCTCGGATCATAATACGTCGCATCCCTCTCAATCTTGTTGTTCTCATCGAAAGTAAGAATGGAGAAAATGTGTAGCGTGAACGGACCGTGCTCGCTGGTGCCTTTGGAGATGAACTCTACGGCGACGTGATCACCTTCAGCAACCATGGTAGTGATGGAGTCTTTTACATCGGGAACGAATTTGAATAACTCATCATACGTGGCGGCGATGGCGTCGTTGCCGCGAAGTCCTTCGGGATGGTCGGGGTCGATGAGCACAGCGGAGTCTGCGTACAGCTCGCGGATGGCATGGACGTCACGCATATTGAATGCTTCGAACCATCCCTTCGCTGTGGCTTTTAATTCGTCGGCACGGGATGAGGGTGGTTCCATGTTCTCTGCAGGCCTGGCGCAGGAGAAGAGGAATGCGAGGGCAAGGGTGAGGAGTGAATGAGAGTTCATTCTGTAAGTTAGGATTTTTCCTTCTAAAACGTGAACCGATTTCAACGCAGAGGCGCAAAGGCGCAGAGGAATCGCAGAGGAATACAGAAGAAAGCAGAGGAATGCACTTTTTCCTTCGGACAAAGCTATAAAATGATCCGGGAATTCTTGTGGCGATAAGTTCCATATGAAAAAGGGTTCATCTATCATTGAAAGGAAAAATATTTGGGTGATGAAAACTTTGTCGGCTCAGGAATTGAACGGTTTGTCCAGGATTGTGTTGGATGCAGCACTTTCTAAGACGTGAACCGATTTCAACGCAGAGGCGCAAAGGCGCAGAGGAATCGCAGAGGAATACAGAAGCACTTTGTCCTTCGGACAAAGCTATAAAATGATCCGGGAATTCTTGTGGCGATATTTTTCATATGAAAAAGGGTTCGTCTATAATTGAAACGAAAAATATTTGGGTGATGAAAACTTTGTCGGCTCAGGAATTGAACGGTTTGTCCAGGATTGTGTTGGATGCAGCAATGACAGTGCACCGTGAGATGGGGCCTGGCCTCCTGGAATCCGTATATCACCATTGCATGCTTTACGAACTACGATCAAGGGACGTTTCTATCCAGTCGAACGTGTCAGTGCCACTTGTTTACAAGAATAACAATCTCGAAAAGGAATACGTTGTGGATCTCCAGGTCGAAAATGAAATCCAGATAGAGCTCAAAGCTGTCGAGACGATTTTACCTGTTCATCAAGCTCAGCTTCTAAGCTACCTTCGACTTACCAATAAGCGCCTCGGTCTGCTTATCAATTTCAATGTGCCGCTCTTGAAGCACGGTTTCCATAGGATCGTCAACAAACTCTAAGTTATTCTCTGCGCTCCTTTGCGTCGCTGCGCCTCTGCGTTGAATCCTCCGACTTACCAATAAGCGCCTCGGCCTGCTTATCAATTTCAATGAGCCGCTCTTGAAGCACGGTTTCCATAGGATCGTCAACAAACTCTAAGTTATTCTCTGCGCTCCTTTGCGTCGCTGCGCCTCTGCGTTGAAAACTTCACTCAGAGGAGCAGATACCTCATCTATGTGCCACTCTTGAAGCACGGTTTCCATAGGATCGTCAACCAACCCTAAGTTATTCTCTGCGTTCCTCCGCGTCGCTGCGCCTCTGCGTTGAAATTTTCACTCAGAGGAGCAGATACCTCATCTAACTAATATTCATTTTGATGCTGTGATATTATGCGATCAATAATTGCTAACTGTATTCTCTAC
>JAEYXN010000234.1 GCA_023431285.1 Bacteroidota bacterium | reverse complement strand
CCCCTCATACTTACTGAGATTAATGACGCCAAACTGCAAAAGGTCCACTTTAGGCTTACGTATCAGGATCAGTCCATACCCCATGATGTTTGTTCCAGGGTCAAGACCAAGTATGATTTTTTCCTTTGCCAGTTTTGCCACTCTACAAAGTAAATGTTTCCTCATTGTAATTGTCGCCGTGGGTGATAAAATCTTTGCATTTGTTCTATCTTTCAACCTTGCGATTCCCGGATGCTAACGTATCTCATTTTCTTTGTTCTGGCCGGCTACATCCTTCTGATGGTGGTGGCTTTGGCCGGTCTCTCGCGCGCATTTAGCGAAAGGGAGGTTTGTGGTCATGATTTTTACCCGGGGCGTATTACGGTCGTCGTACCTTTTCGAAACGAGGTAGCTACTCTTCCCAAACTTATAGGAGATCTGTTGTTGCAGGACGATAAAGATTTCGAAGTGATTCTTGTAGATGATCACTCCGATGACGGAAGCATGGAAATGGTGAATGCCATGATTGGTAGTCATTCACACTTCAGGTATTTGAAGTCGGACGGACAAGGAAAGAAGGCAGCATTAACTACAGGGATACACGCCGCGACAGGATCATTGATTCTTACAACCGATGCGGATTGCAGGTCTGGTCGGAAATGGATATCAGTGTACCGTCGCGCTTTCGCGGATGAGAACATAATGATGGCCTTTGGGTTGGTGCGTACTTCTGAGAATGGAGGACGGTTTGCCTCCTTGCAGTCTCAGGAGTTCATGAGCGTCATTGGTGCTGGTGTAGCGGCATTCGGTCTGGGTAAACCGTTATATTGTAATGGTGCGAACCTCGCCTTTCGAAAGAGTGCGTTTACAGAGGTTGGTGGGTACAATAGTCATAAAAACATTGCATCAGGGGATGATGAATTTCTGTTGAAGGAAATGGCGACGTACTTTCCTGGTGCCATCAGGTTCGTAAGAGAGGCTGATGCATTAATCACAACACAACCACTTCGAACTGTCGGGGCCTTTGTACAACAGCGCGTTCGTTGGGCAGGGAAATGGCGGAAGACCCCGGGCTGGATCTCAAAACTCGTTGCGCCGATGATGGTGCTTGTTCAGCTTGCTGTATTGGGCGGGGTTTGTCTTGCGGCTATTGAGCCTGGGGGCCGGGCGGTGTTGGTGTTTCTTCTTGCTTCGAAGGCTGGCATGGAGTACCTCGTTGTTCTCACCGTCGCTCAGGCTGTGAGTCTGCGGGCGAGGTATATCGACTTCGTTATCCTGCAACTCCTTTATCCGTTCTATGTCCTGACGATCGCGCTGCTTTCAACGCGTGGATTCGCATGGAAAGCCAGGCGTTACAGCCCGTCTGGAGCATTACCGGGATAATCGGCGGTGACGATCGGTGACCGTAGAATTTCGGTTACCAACCATTTCATTTTATTCATACCTTTAGGGTCGACAATATGGAATTACTGGATATCCGTAAGCAGTTTGAAATTAAGGAATTGGAACTCAATGCCTTGCTTGAGATCACCCAATCCATTAATAACAACCTGCCGGAGGATTCGCTGTACAAGATCTATAATTTCACTCTGCGATCGAACCTGAACATCAAGAAGCTTGCGCTGTTTGTTCTGGACGACGAATGGCATTGCAAGACCCATTTCGGAACGAATTGTCACTTCGGAAACATCGCTTTGCTTCATGAGTTCAAGACCGTGCAGAAGATCAGTCATCTTCGTGACTTTCCGGACTGTGAGTTCTCTGAGTTTGACATCATCATTCCTGTCGCACACAAGAATAATACACTTGCCCTCGCGTTTATTGGAGGTCTCGATCGCATAAGTATGGGTTATGAGAATGAGGACGGGCTGAAGTTCGTTCAGGCACTCAGTAACATTATCATCGTTGCGATCGAAAACAAGAAGCTGGCGCGAAAGCAACTCGAGCAGGAGGCGTTGCGCAAAGAGCTTGAGATTGCGAGTGATGTTCAGCAGTTCCTTTTTCCTGAAAAACTGCCCAACACTCCGGTATTAAAAGTGGAGGCTAGCTACCTCCCGCATGATCGCGTCGGCGGAGATTATTACGATTATATTCCGATCAATCAGAATCAGTTCCTGATCTGCGTGGCGGATGTAAGTGGCAAGGGTATTCCGGCTGCATTGATGATGTCTAATTTTCAGGCGTCTCTGCGGACATTGGTGCGGCTTACTCCCAATCTGGTCGATATCGTTGAAGCCTTAAACTACCAGGTTCTCGAGAATACCAAAGGTGAAAAGTTCATCACTTTCTTTGCGGCCATTTATGATATTCGCCTGAAGACGATGGTGTATGTGAATTCTGGTCACAACCCGCCAATTCTCTGGGACAGGAAGAGCGGTATTCGAACGCTTGAGGACGGCTCAACGGTACTGGGTGCGATGCATCCGCTTCCGTTCCTCAATGAAGGGTTCATCACTGACCTTGAGGATTTCCTCCTTTTCTGCTACACGGATGGTTTAACAGAGACCATCAACGAGGAAGGGAATGAGTTTGGCTCAGACGCTTTGATATCGTATTTCAGTCAGCCTAACGCTCACAACAAAAGCTTAAAGACCATCCATCAGGATCTGATTGTGGCATTGGACACCTTCAAGGGAAGGAATCCTTATAACGACGATATTACGATCCTTTCCTGTCGCGTCGATGGTTCCGCATAGAACACCATTCTTCCTGCCCGCGCTTTTTCCCTCATCACTTACCTGGCGTTTTCCTGATAACCAACGGAACCTCTACCTGACATTTGATGATGGTCCGGTCCCGGGGCCCACTGAATTTGTGCTGGATGTTCTGTCAAAATACAATTGCTCCGCTACTTTTTTTTGTATTGGGGACAACATAAGAAAGCATCCCGGGATCTATAAACGTATTCTCGCCGAAGGACACGCGGTTGGTAATCATACGTTCAATCATCTCAATGGATGGAAGACTTCCCTGGAGGATTACATCGCCAATGTCAGGGAATGTGATTTCTTAATGGGTGAAGGGCACAATCTGTTTCGCCCTCCGTACGGAAGGATAACCTACGGGCAGATCCGTTCTCTGAATAAGTTTCGCATTGTCATGTGGGATGTTCTGTCTCTTGATTATGAGAAAACGCTTTCGCCAGAGAAATGTCTCAGGAATACTGTCCGCGTAACCCGGCCGGGATCTATCGTTGTTTTCCATGACAGCCTGAAAGCACAGCGTAATATGGAATATGCACTTCCTCGTTTCATCGAGCATTTTCTTGATAAGGGCTTCAGCTTTAAAAAGATAATCTGATGCGGAGGAAAGTTATAGTTGCGCCTCTCGACTGGGGATTAGGTCATGCATCAAGGTGTGTGCCTGTCATTCGCGCATTGCTTTCGCAGGATTACGAGGTGCACATCGGAGGCGCGGGTGACTCTCTTCAATTATTGAGAAAGGAGTTCCCTCACCTTCCGTGGTTTGCTCTTCCTGCGTACGCACCTGAATATCCGCGCAACGGGAGGGGTATGGTGTTCAAGATGGTAATGCAGATTCCTCATTTCATTCGAACCATCAGAGCTGAGCGAAAATTGACTGAGAAGTATGTGGAGTCGAAAGGGATCGACATAGTCATTTCCGACAATCGTTATGGATGTCGTGCAGGCGCTGCGTATTCGGTATTCATCACTCACCAGAGCAACATACTTATGCCTAAACGATTTGGCTGGTTAGCTCCTTTGGTGCGACGACTCAATCAAAGACTCGTCAAACAGTTCGACATTTGCTGGGTTCCGGATGAGCCTGGTGTGAATGGTATTGCTG
>JAEYXN010000206.1 GCA_023431285.1 Bacteroidota bacterium | reverse complement strand
CGATACAGGACTTACTGGGCCTTGATGAAAAAGGAAGGATGAATTCTCCTGCAACTGCCCAGGGTAACTGGTTGTGGCGAATGACAGCGGGTGCTCTCACAAAGAAAAAAGAGCTGTGGCTGAAAGACTTGACTGCCACATATGCTAGATCCACCGGTGTATCTTGATTTATAAGAGTTGAATTACATGCCGCATTTCTGGATGGAGAACAAAAAAGTTGTAAATTCCACGGATGATTCCTCAATCCGTCATGCTGCAGAAAAACATCCTTGTGGTGGATGACGACTCAATTGCAAATTTTCTTATTGAGCGTATCGTACATTCCACCGGACTTGCCCGCAACATCATGAAGGCCCTCAATGGAAAGGAGGCTTTAAAAGCGTTCACCGACGCCTCCGATGGCTCGGTGCCTGATGTTGTACTACTGGATCTGAACATGCCCGTGATGAATGGATTCGAATTTCTTCAGGCTTTCAATACACTTGAGCTGATGGAGAAGGACCAGATCCTGATCATCCTTGTTACTTCATCGAACAATCCTTCAGATATTGAACGCGCGCGCGAACTAGGAATAAAATATTATCTCACCAAACCAATCTCCGCCGACACTATCAAGGGTATCTTGTTAAAAGAATTTAAGGATGATCTACATTCTAATTGAGCGCATGATCATCATCGCATAATTCCATTTTTCATTGATCAGCTTTCTCTCACAGGTAATTGCCGACATCTCTAAGAGCTGACCTATCATTTCATCGTCATACTTTTGTGAAAGTCCGATAGATATCGTTTCCCACGGGTGAAACGTCACTTCCATGTCAAGTTCCGGAATCTTCACTAACTGTTCCGCCTGACTGACGAGATATCTGCGACATGTTCCCGTCACCGCATCATATATGGGCCAGTATTCAAAGAGTCTCGCATCGAAGTTTGCCCGCAACTCCCGGTTCATTCTGACAAGAGCGTTCCTGCAATAGACTGCATTGATTCCCATCGGATCCTGATATGCTTTTTCAATCACGGCGGGAGATTTGAGAAGATCAAAATGACCAATGATGCGATCTTTACGACCCGTACGCGATGCGATTGCTTTGAGCATTACTGCCAGGTCGTTGATCTCAAAGACTTCTACAGCCGGACCGAAATAATATAATGTTGGAGCGCTGAGTGATTGTAGCTCATTAAATATTTCTGTAAAGTATGGCCATGCTTCGCGGATCAGTACTGATGGAATAGCCGAGGCAACAACATTCTTTGCTTCCTCTGCCTTCAACGCTGAACTTGTTACAGGGATAAAATTTATCTCAGCGCCGGACTTTGCGAGTTCCGAGAGCAGAGAATAACTAACCAGCGGATGATCGAGAAACATGACTACATTCCAGGCGCGACTTTCCTGCCGGAGGTTGTAGGCTATGGCTTTACTATATAATGCATCGAGCTCCGTCAACGCATGGGCTGGATAAAATTCCTCCAGCCGCGCGACCTCAGCGAATATAGAAACGCCGTCTTCGTTCATAAGCAGCCATTCAGGAAGGTACTTTGACTCGTCGCTGAGCCCCTTGCGCACAGTGTCATGAATCCCTGGCTGAACCGAACGCTTTCTGGTTTCCATAATTGCTTCTAACGTTAAACCAAACCTATGCCACCAAGGTTGATTCTGAAGGCAGCGGCTTTAAGAACCTGATCGACTGTCCTGAGGCACCTACCTCCTTTTGGGGATGCTATATGCTTCATCAGGTCCCCATAATCGGCAGGCCGGCATGCATCAACGTCCTATTTCGCAATGGCATTGCATCTTATCCACTTCACAATCACTAAAGATTATCGTTATGAAGATCCCATCAACAAAAGTGCATGGAGTGTTAGATTACGTGGTGAGCATCATTGTGATGGGTTCCCCATGGTTGTTTGGATTTGCGCGAGGAGGAGCTGAAACATGGGTGCCGGTCTTTATCGGTGCAGCCGGACTGGCTTACAGCGTCTTCACAAATTACGAGTTCGGACTAGTGAAGCAACTGTCAATGCGAAATCACCTGCTACTCGATTTCAGTTCGGGTGTCCTGCTGGCAATATCTCCCTGGTTATTCGGTTTCTCGGAATATGTTCTTGTTCCCCATTTGATTTTAGGAATTACGGAGATTCTTGCTGCAGCGATGACGGACCCGGTTCCTTCAAGGACGTCTTCATCCGCGGACGGCTATTCCGGGTCGAGACCTCGCGGGGCACACTGAAGATTAATCATTCTTAAAATTGGAGAGGCCGTACGGCCTCTTTTATTCAGACTTCTTTATTGGTGTATTTCAGAAAAGTGTTGATCATCTGAATATATCCGTCGTAAGAGTCCGGCTTGGATACAACAGCGGCCACACCGAGGGCCGCGCAATCCTGAATGAAAGTCCGATCGTTGTAAGTCGAATAAATAATAATCGGAATATTTCGCCACCGCTGGTCCGACTTAATTATTTCCATCGCTTCCTTCCCATTCATCACCGGCATATTCTGGTCTAGAACAATCAGATCCGGTAAGTGTACGGGATTGTTGGTCCCCTTTAAAAAGTCAACGACCTCCTGACCATTTGCAACGGAATGCAGCTGATATTTTTCCTCAGGCAACCCTGAGAAAACTTCTTCAAAAAGCATCCTGTCATCTGCGTCATCATCTGCCAGCAATATTCGCCTGACCATAGTCTAATTGTTTCCCGGAAATCTTTTTCTGTTTGCGTGGAATAACGAGAATAAATGTCGACCCCTCACCTGCCACACTTGACGCAGTAATCAAGCCGTCATGTTTCTCAATAATCTTTTTCACGATCGCCAGACCTATCCCGGTACCTTCATAAGTATCCTTGGAGTGGAGACGATGGAACAAATTAAATATATTCTCGCGAAACTTTTCTTCGAAACCGATTCCATTGTCCGCAACAATTATACGACAGAAATCTCCATCACGGTCGCTGGGTGATTCGAATGTCTTCAGCCTGATGATCTCACAATTAATCGTAATGACCGGCGGAACATTCTTGCGCGCAAATTTCAATGAATTACTTATGAGGTTCTGGAAGATCTGCCGGAACTGCCCGGGGACAGCTTCAACGCGAGTTGAGCCCAACACTTCAATCGTCGCATTTCGCTCACGTATGAGCACCTCAAGATCTTCTTTAATGTCGAGGATTAATTCCTGCACATCAACTTGTTCGATGCTGTTATCATCTGCCGACAGCCTTGAGAAATTCAGCACATTCGTTATTATGGACTTCATGCGGCTTGACGCCTGCATGATCTTCTCAAGGTATTGTTGGGCATCCGCGGGCATGATGGACGCATGTTTGTCGCGGATGAGCTTTGAAAACATATGAATTTTTCTAAGCGGTTCCTGCAAGTCGTGAGAAGCAACTGACGCAAACTGCTGAAGGTCGTTATTACTTGCCTCCAATGCCTGGTTAATATTGCGGAGCTGACGCGTGCGTTCCGCCACTTTTTTCTCGAGAGTTTCATTGAGCACCTTGCGGGCATGGATATCAATGATCGTGATCACCCAACTTACAACTTGACCTTCCGGTGACACACGAGGGCGCGCACGCAATAAGTTCCAGTCATACTCCTCGGTCGTTTTCCTGATACGAATCTCCCGTTCAAAATCGGCCTTCGTTTGCAAGGAATCCCTCCAGGCTTCGAGTAGTACTTTCAGATCAGCCCGATGAATTGCAGTATGCCAACCGTTACCCAGCGCCTCACTGTTCGGAATTCCGGTATAAACCTCAAACTGATTGTTGATAAAGTTGATTCGGAAATCCGGCCCTGCAGTACATACTATCAGCGGCATAGATTCAGCGAGGAATTCTTTCTGCTCAATGTTGCTGGCAATCTCCTCCTGCGCACGTCTCAGGTCGGTGATATCCAACATTGACCCAAGCATCCGATACGGGGTTCCATTCTCATCATGCAGAACATAACCACGGTCGAGTATGTCTGCGTAAGTACCGTCATCCTTGCGGAAGCGATATTCTACGCTCCATTGATTCTTCTTCGAATTGATCGTTTTATCCAAACTGCTCTGAACGCGTACCGCATCATCAGGATGCACTTTCTCGTACCAGAATTTTCGATCAGAAGTATCACCGTCGATGTCGTAACCAAATAATTTCCGGAACGCATCTCCCCACCATACTTTGTTGTTTACTAAGTCCCAGTCCCAGATCGCATCATTGGTAGCCTTCGCGACCATTCGGAACCGCTCCTCACTCGCAGCAAGCTCACGCGTTCTTTCGTGTACTTTTTGTTCAAGTTCGCCATTAAGTTTCTTGAGATTATCCTTTACTGTGACAAGCTCAGTATAATTCTTCTTCAGGCGCTGCTCCGATTGTTTCTTCTCGGTTACATCAGTAAAGGTGGCGACAAATCCGTCGGTCATCTTTACCGCCGAAACTTCATACCATGCGTTCTCGCTTTCAATGAAGAAATCCGTAAAGAGAAGCGTATCACCATGAACAACTTTTACATATTTGTCGAACAATCCATGCGCGGAAAGAAGCGGCAGGTCCTTTTTCAACGATTTCGTTATCGCACCCTGTGCAGGATTTCTGAGAAACCGCTGTGATGCTTCATTCGCGGCCAACACTGCAAAATCATGGATCTCATAATCAGAATTGCGTAATGCACGGAATGCGATGATCGCACTTGGACTGGCATTGAACACTCCACGAACAATGTTGTTCAGATTGGTGATCGCCGTGATGTCAATGAAAGAAATGATAATGCCGTCGTTTATTCTTTCTCGCGTCACGTAAGGAAGAATTCTCATCAGCACATTCTTCCCATTGCTGAGCTGAACCTCCCTTTCGATCAGATTACCATCCTGCAATACCAATTGCAGATCAGCCTGCATATTCTCATAACGTATGTTGTTCGAAATATGGGAGAATGGTCGGCCAATGTCTGACTCTATGAAGTTGATCATCCGCACAGAAGCGGGATTGAACTTCCTGATCCGCAACTCTCTGGTAAGGAAGATTTGACCGATGTCAGTACTTCCGAAATAATTGTTCAGG
>JAEYXN010000204.1 GCA_023431285.1 Bacteroidota bacterium | reverse complement strand
AGGCAATTGAAGCTGACACACTTGACAATTAATCGTTACGATTTTTTACGATGATGAAAAGCACAAAGAAATTCGATTTGAAAGCAGTTGTCACGGTGGCATTGCTGATGGTGGTAACAGTGTCCGTCATGGCACAGGACCCAACTCAAAACTGGGAGGGTGACCTTGAAGATGTTGAGGTTGTGATTGAGAACGAAAGAGAGAATACGGTTCCAATGGCAAACCGGAACTTTGAGCAGATTCCACCACGGCCAGCTGAAGCGATCAGTCCTCCGATTCGTTATGATTTTCAATCGTTCAGTTTCGTTGCTCCTCAGATCAATCCACAGATACGACCTCTGAAAATCAAGGCTGAAAGTCCGTCAAAGATCTATGGTGGATACGTTCGTGCAGGCTACGGTAACTTTGGTTCACCATTACTTGAGGGTTACATCACTTCCCGGAAAGATCGCGACAAATTGGTGGGCGCCCATTTGTATCACTTCAGCTCGGCGAAGGGACCTGTGGACGGAAAGAACTCAGGAAGTGGAAACACCACGGTATCGGTATTCGGAAAGACCTTCAATGAACATGTCGCACTATCGGGAAGCATTGAAGCTGAAAACAGGAGCACGCATTTCTATGGATATCCGCCGGGAACAGAAGTCGACAGACCGGACATCAGGCAAGCTTACAACACGTTCAAGATCGGTGGAGATATATCGAATGCGCGAAACTCTGACTTCAGGTATAAACTCGGAGGAGAGTTCAGCTATCTCGCTGACAAGTTTGACGCTCGCGAATCCGGGATCGACCTTACCTTCATTGCGGGGTACAAAACCGGTGACGAATCGAAGATCAATATCGACGCAGCGTATAACCTTCTCAGCCGGAAAGATGCCCTCGTGGAAAGCAAGGCCAGGAATCTCTTCACAATCTATCCTTCATACCAGTTCTCACCCATTGAGAATCTGCGGATCAATCTTGGTGTAGGAATCGCGTTTGAAAATGATACCGTTGATTCAAAGGACATACACTTTTATCCGAACCTGAGCGCGTCATATCCGGTTAGTCCTTCGGTAGACCTACTGGCTTCCCTCAAGGGTGGAATCGAAAAAGTTTCGTTGCAAACCCTGTCTCATGAGAACATTTGGATCATGCCAAATGCCGAGTTGCATCATCTTAACAAGTCGTTTGACTTTACGGTGGCCATTAATGCCCGACTTGGAAACAAGGTGGGAGCCAATGCCGGACTGTCACTTGCCGTCATGCGGAATATGCATTTCTTCGAGAACTGGGCGGATGACCCAAGCAAGTTCATGGTAGATTACGAATATGACTTCTTCCGTCGTACTAACCTTTACGCATCACTCAGCTATGCGCAATCTGAGGCGGTCAAACTAATGCTCAGGGGAGACGTCTTCGCTTATGGAAGAGACGAGGACTCAAGTGAACCCTGGCACTTACCTACTTACAAGTTAAATGCTAATGCTTCCTTCGCTGTTGCAAAGAAAATATTGCTTAACTTTGATATTATCGGGCAAGGAGGGATGAAAGCGTACGATCCAACAACCACTGAGACTGTCAAGCTTGATGGTGCGATGGACCTGAACGCTAAGGTAGAATATCTGTTCTCGGACAGCTTCTCCATCTTCCTTCAGTTCAACAACATCGTGGGCAATGAGTACCCGGTGTTCTATAACTACCCGGTAAGAGGCTTTCAGTTTTTGGGAGGTATCTCCTGGAGCTTCTGATTTTTTGAACTAGGAATTGTAACTGTGCGGGCGCGACGTCCGGAATTTTTTGCAGTCAGTAACCATCGGAGAGACGACGTCACGGCTCTTGCATATCGTTTGCGAGGGTGAAATTTTACCTTATTTTTGTATAATTGCCTGTTTTATTTTAACCTAACTACCTCATAACATGGCCAGAAGAAAGAAAAACGACGAAGAGCCAAAGGAGAACGAAGATAATCTCAACAACAATTCGGATGATACTTTTGGCCTGCCCGAAGTCGAATATGAGCCGTTGAAAAGAGAAGAGACTGATGTCCCTGCTGAGACACCCCCTGAACCATTAGAAGAACCTGTGGCGACTGAGCCCGTGGAAGAACCCGTATACGAAAAGCCATACGAAACAACTCCCGTGGAACAGGTTCCTTACCAGGAGCCAACGCCCCACCACGAATACACGCACCACTCATATTCCTATGAGCCGGAACCTCAACCTGTGTGGCCTAAGATATTAGGGATAGCAGCGCTGCTTTTCATTGTAGGGATGGGGGTTTGGTTCTTTGCGTATTACCAGCCTAAGCAGAAAGAAATTGAAGCACAGGAAAGACTTGCAGCAGAGACCAGTAGAAAGGCAGCAGAAGATGCACGCCGTAAGAAGGCCGCGGAGGATGAAAGATTGAGAGCCGCAGAGCAACGCCGTTTGGATTCCCTCGCGGCCATCCCGACTGTCGGGACGCTTGAGATCCTTTCTCAAAGAACCGGACGGTATCATGTTGTCGTGGCAAGTAATGTGGATGACGATCTGCTTACTGACTTTGCGAATCAGCTGATCAAGAAAGGTAAGAGTGTGAAGATCATTCCGCCTTTTGGAAAGAAAGGTCGCTTCTACAGATTGGCTGTGGATAGCAAAGATACTTATGCTGATGCTCAGGCCACAGCTGATGGAATGAAGGGAGGCGACTTCGGGGACCAGATCTGGGTCGTACGGTATTAATTTTTAGGCTGCCTGATAAGGTATGCAATTTGCTATCGTTACCTATGTAGCGAAATATTTTTTGAACTTCTAATTCTATTAAATGCTCTTATTACAGATTTCGGCGGACACCACTGCTATCGAACCCGTCGCAGGCTCTACAGTGTCCATAATTGACCTGGCCGTTGCAGGAGGCTGGGTAATGATCCCTATTGCACTCTTATCAGTTGCCGCAGTTTACCTGTTCATCGAAAGGTTACTGGTAATCAATAAGGCCAATCAGGACCCTGAACCATTTATGGCCAGGGTAAAAGAAATGGTGCTTCGCGGAGATATCAACGGTGCCAGAATGGTCTGCTCACAAAATGAAACTCCGATAGCACGGATGATCGAAAAGGGGATCGCGCGGATAGGCACCCCGTTAAAAACCATTGAAGGTTCTATTGAGAATGTCGCGAAGATCGAGATTTTTAAACTGGAGAAGAATATCTCTGTGCTGGCAACAATAGCCGGTGTTGCTCCAATGATCGGATTCTTCGGAACGGTAATTGGTATGGTGGAAGCTTTCATGGCTATCGCACAGGAGGAAGGAAGCATCAGTCCGAAGCTGTTGTCCTCCGGTATTTACACTGCGATGATCACGACAGTTGCCGGGTTGTTTGTCGGTATCATTGCCTATCTTGCTTATAACTTTCTTGTGACGAGAGTTCAGAAGATCATTCACAAGATGGAGTACACGTCAGTTGATTTTATTGACCTGCTGCAAGAACCAAGATAAAGATCTGATATGAATATAGGTTCGAAAAACAAGATCGACCCCTCCTTCAGCATGGCATCAATGACTGACCTCATATTCCTGCTGCTTATTTTCTTCATGCTCACTTCTTCTTTCGTGACGCCTTCAGGTCTCCCTGTAAATCTGCCAGCGGCGAAGAAAAGTACCATAGAAGTTCAGAAGATATCCGTCACTGTGACTAAAGATCTCCAGTACTTTGTTAATGAAAAGAAAGTGACGAAAGGAACCCTGGAGGGTGAATTGAAGAGCAGACTGAACGAGCCGGGAGGTTCTATTGTTATACATATTGACGAATCCGTCGCCACCCAGCATCTCATTTTCGTTGCCGGCATTGCGGCAGAACTTCAGGCCAAGGTTGTAGTGGCGACTAAACCATCGAAATAATGCAGACTGCGGACGAGAAAAAGAACCAGAGGATAGCAATGTTCACCAGTATAGGTGTACATGCAGCCGTATTTCTGTTATTTTTCTTTATGGTGGCATGGCGCCCCCCAAATCCTCCGCATCCGCAGATAGGCCTTGAAATGAATTTTGGTACCGACGACCAGGGAACCGGTGAAGTGCAGCCTAGAGAACCCGTTGGTTCGCAGGGTACTCAGGCCGAAGAGCCCAACCAACCCGAGGAAGTAGAGCCGCAGCCTGAAGCACCAAAACCGGTAGAAACTAAAGTCGAAGAAACTGAGGTGGCTACCCAGAAGGAAAGCCCGGCAGTGGTTGAAGAGAAGAAGGAAGAAGTGAAAACTCCGGAGAAACCCGTGGTAAAGCCGGAGCCAAAGAAAGAGGAACCGATTAAACCCAAGCCTGACGCGGCTGCTGCATACAAGCCTTCCACTCCTAAGTCAGAATCTGATAATACTTCTGATGAAGGTAAGGCAGGCGTTGAAGGCAGTCATGGTGACAAAAAAGGAAAGACAGGTGACCAGGGAGATCCGGAAGGAAGCCTTGACGCCAAATCGCTTTATGGTCAGCCCGGTGGTGGCGGTGGTGGACCCAGCCTTGATCTCGCCGGTTGGAATTGGGACAGGAAGCCTGCTCCCGTTATCAGCTCTGGCGAGTCGGGGAAGATCGTCTTCCAGATTCGAGTGGATGAGAACGGAGATATAGTCGATATCAAAACACTTGAGCGGGGTGTAAGTCCCGCTGCTGAGAAAGCGTGCCGCGAAGAGATCCAGCGTCTTACTTTCTCAAAAACGGGAGCGAACGTACCCCAGTTTTCTACAGGAAGAATCACCTTCGTGATCCGATCAAAATAGCCGTGCATGGATCGTCGGTCTTTCGATTTTATTCAGGACATCGCCATTACTATCCATATCAACATCAGGGAGCTGCGTGAGCGGAAAACGTTCGCCGACCCTGAAGAACTCTCTTATATCGAAGGAAAACTGCAGGCCTATAGCGAGGTCCTTTCTGCTATGCGATCCGGCGCCCGCGAAGCCGGAATTCCCGCAGACGAACTTGGTCTGTAACATTCTTCAGTTCCGCTGTTTGTTAATTTCTTATTCGAATTAGATTTGCGTTCGATGTTGAAGTCCTACGCGGAAACCCTGAACTACCTGTACACGAATCTCCCCATGTTCCAAAGGGTCGGAGCTGCTGCGTACAAGAAGGATATTTCAAACACGGTCCGTCTTTGTGAAGCCCTTGGAAACCCCCAGAGAAGATTCAAGAGTATTCATGTCGCAGGTACCAATGGAAAGGGCAGCACCTCTCATATGCTTGCTGCGATACTTCAGACTTCCGGTTACCGGACGGGTCTCTACACCTCACCACATTTGAAATCTTTCACCGAGCGTATACGCATCGATGGTAAAGACGTCGATCAGAATTTTGTCGTAGACTTTGTGAACAGAATTGAACCTCTGATCAGAGAGATAGAACCCTCGTTCTTTGAGATCACAGTGGCCATGGCGTTTGAATATTTTGTGAGAGAGAAAATTGATATCGCCGTAGTAGAAGTCGGGCTTGGAGGAAGGCTTGATTCCACTAACGTAATCACGCCTGAAGTGTCTCTTATTACCAACATCGGCTGGGACCACAAAGACATTCTTGGAGACACGCTTGAGAAAATTGCTTCTGAAAAAGGAGGAATAATCAAACCACGTGTGCCTGTAGTTATCAGTGAACGACAGCCAACTCTGGATGCAATTTTCATTGAACAAGCAAGGTCATTAAATGCGCCCATCTATTTCGCGAGTGATGAATTCAGGTATGTACGACACGAGCGACAGGAAAAAACAGTCTATGATGTCTATTATCGCGACGATCTTATCTTCCGTGATCTGTATATTCCCTTACAAGGGTATTATCAGCAGAAAAATTTAAGCGGTGTCCTGAAGACCATCGAGATTCTCGATCAGAAAAGCTGGGGAGTAACAGCGGATAGTGTGGTGGATGGTCTCGGTAAGGTAGTTACACTCACAGGATTGAAAGGACGTTGGCAGCAGTTGGGAGTGAAGCCTCTTATCGTATGCGATACCGGCCATAACATCGACGGCCTGACGGAAGTTGTCAGGCAAATTGAAGCACAAACGTTTCAAAAATTACATTTTATTTTTGGCGTAGTACGTGATAAAGACCTTGATCAGGTACTCGATATTTTACCGGGAGATGCATTCTACTACTTTTGTGAAGCTAAGATTCCGAGGGCAATGAACGCGGACGAGCTTGCTTCAAGAGCGAAGGACAAAGGACTCCATGGTATTGTGATTTCTGATGTAAACAAAGCATTGGCGACCGCCAAACAAAGAGCTGATGCAGAGGATATGATTTTTGTCGGAGGGAGTACGTTTGTGGTCGCTGAACTTGAAAATTTATGAAGCGCAAGCAAGAGAGATTCCGCATCATTGAAGAACGTAAGAATGTAGTTGAGCCAAGCAAGGCTCTTTACCAGACGATCAAAGGAAAGTGGAGGACAGAACACTTTAACAA
>JAEYXN010000124.1 GCA_023431285.1 Bacteroidota bacterium | reverse complement strand
GATTCAGCAGTTTGAGTGAAGCCCCGGCGTTCTTCCTGGTCTCCTCCTATTGCATTTGATTCTGGTCCTTCAAATTTTTCGTAGAACTCAGCAAGCGTTGTAAAACCGTTCCAGCCTCCGCCGGTGTTGTCCGGGTGGATCTGATGATAGTGTAGACCGTTCCACATCCGGTTTCCGGCACCAGCTGGTACCGCCCAAATCACATCGGCATTCGGGAAGTTGGGTCCTTTGAATACACTGAAGTAATCTTCCACAACGGAATAACCATCAGCTTCAATCTGATCTACAAGAGTGATTACATCCTGCAGATCGTTAGCACCGTATTCGCCTTTATAAACATTTGCATTCAGTTTAACCTTGGCGAGAAGAAATCTTGCAGTAGCTTTTACTGCAAAGAACTTGTTGGGCGCTGCCGGATCACTTGCCGGCAAACCTTCAATAGCTTCTTCGAGGTCGTTTACGATGAACTCGTATGCTTCCGAACGAGACATCACAGAAGGGATTACGTCAATTCCATCGTTAGGATCCCGGAAAGGAACCTGACCAAAGAAGTCCATTACGATCCACATATTATAGGCTCTGACAAATTTTGCCTGAGCTGCCTGTTCTGCTGTTGCATTACTTTGCGGATCGATCACTTCTGATGCACCGAGTACAGCGGCGTTCTTATCATTCCAGACATTCACGATGTGATTGTGCGTGGGTCCCCAGGTGTGAGTATGGAGTGTACGCCAGACTCCGTTATCACCCCAGTCAGTACCTCTGGTAGGGACCACCAACTCGTCAGTCGTAACCTCCGTAAGAGCGTATAGTCCGGCCTGATCTCCTGCCTGACCGGATATGTTATTGTAAAGGTTTGTCAAAGCGCCTTCGGGATCTACTCCGTCAAACTGAACAGATTCCTCTGTAAAGTTTGAGTCGGTCTCTTCAATCTCCAGATCGCACGAACTTGCCAGGAGTGCCAATGCAATCGCAGGCGCCCAAAGCTTATATCTGAATATATTATTTGTCATTTTAATTTCTTTAAGATTACCTTCTTGAATCCGCATATCAGAATGTCGCATTTAAAGATAAAGCGAACGTTGTGGGTCTGGGATATGCCGCATAATCAATTCCTGCTGTAGGAAGATCATTCAGCAGCTGGTAGTTCGCCGGATTCGAGCTGACTTCCGGATCAAGACCAGAGTAGTTGGTGATCACAAACAGGTTTTGAAGATTCAGGGAAAGACGAAGATTCTTAATCTTCTCGCCTCCCTGCACCAGTGCATATCCGAATGACAGATTCTGCATTCTGACGAAGTCACCTTTCTCCACGAAACGTTCTGAAACAGCAGCTTCAGCAGCACCGGATTCGCCACTTGTCAATACATCCGGAGTCACGTTTCTTGCGACGTTGATTGAACCCGCGGTAAAATAGGCATTCCTGGTATTGTTGTAGATGTAGTGGCCGAATTGTCCTGAGAAGTACATCGCAAAATCAAACCTGTTAAAGGTACCATTGATAGAGAGACCGGCGTTCCACGTAGGGAGCGCCGACTTGCCCACAAACTTTTGCAAGTCATCCGAGATCGGCTGACCATTTTCATCGAAGCCTTCGAAGGACCTTAGAAAGTATGAAAATAAAGGTTGTCCTTCAACGACGCGCTGAGCAAACGCCTCTGACAATCCCTGGCCGTAGATCCTTCCAGCATCGAATACGCCAGCGAAGTTCTTCACCATATTTTCGTTTCGCGCAATGTTACCACTTATTGTCAGGGTGCGATCAGCTCCTTCAATAGCAGCGTAGGAAAGTGAAAGCTCCCAGCCTTTGTTTTCGACAGTCGCATCAAGGTTGCGGAACAACAATGGCGTAGGAGAAGGCTGAGGTGCGTTGAAGCGCATCAACAGATCTGTAGTTTCCTTTTTATACCAATCGATCGATCCGGATAATCTGTCATTGATAATACCGAAATCAATTCCAATCCCCAACTGAGAAGTTTCTTCCCACTTCAGACCATTGTTCCGGAATCCCTGCTGCGCCAATCCGGGAACGTTTACCTCACGACTATCACCCACGCTCATATCTGCATACCTTCTTCTCGTGAGAAAGTTTCCATAGCCAAGGCCGTCCTGGTTACCTACGACTCCGTAACCCACTCTCAACTTTAAAGTACTGACAGACTCAGGAAGGAATTCTTCCTCATGAATTTGCCATGCTACCGCTCCTGACGGGAATATTCCATACTTGTTTTCATCACCAAATTTTGATGATCCGTCCGCGCGAACTGTCAGTGTGACAAGATACTTATCGTTGAAGGTGAAATTGCCACGGGCAAAGTATGATTGAAGATAATCTGTCTGGTCGTAGAAGTTCGCAGCAATACCATCCAACGTCACCCCTGCAGGCTTAGGGAAGAATGATTGTACAAAGGTATTATCATCATCATCAAAAAACACACCGCTCACCGCGCCGCCAACCTGCGTGTTTCCTCCTGCACGCAGGTCATCTGAGATACCCCAGTTATTATACTGACCATTTGCTGCTCTTTGTGCAGCGGCATCACCAGCATCATAGGAATTTCTCAGCTCGTCTTCCATCGCTGTAAAGCTGTTGTAGTCGGTAAATCCTTTTCCAGTAGCCCACATCCATTGGTTGCGGAAACTTTGAACTGAATAACCTCCAACAAAGTTGATATCAACAGCTCCGGCTTTCTTATTATATGTAAGTGTACCTTCGAAAAGGTGGTTGATATTCTTGTTCTCGTTGAGCTGACCTGTACCAAAACCTGTTACTCCATTACCAGCGTTGACAGCTTTTCCAGAAAGAAGCGTAACACGGTCAGCGTTTGCCCAGTCTACACCGTATGTCAATTTAGCTGACAGTCCTTCCGCAATTTTATAATCAGCAGAAAGGTTTGCGAGTACACGGTCCGTTGCTCCTGTACTTTTGTAATACGCGAGCATATTGGCCGGGCTTCTTTGTCCGCCCGGGTTGAAGTCTACTGAATCATACCAGGTTGGATTCGCTGAGTAGGCTGCACCAATGAGGTCACCCTGGAATCCTGAGTTACCACTGATTGGAGGATCTTCGCGATTTACTTTTGAGTAGGTTGTAGAAAGATCCAATTTCAGGGCGTCATTCAAGAAGGACTTGCCGGCATTGATCTTCCCTGTAAAACGTTTCATATAGGAGTTTTCAAGAATACCCTGCTGATTTTCATAACCAACAGAAGCCCTTACCGAGCCAGTCTTGAAACCTCTTGAATATGCAAGATTTTGTTTGTGGGAAACAGAAGTTCGAAGGATATAATCCTGCCAGTCAGTATTTCCTCCGGAGTCCCGAAGATTTCGATCGCCGCCGTATTGCTCAACACCGTCGAGAAATTCTTCACGATCAAGAAGATCATATTTGTTACGAGGTGTAGAAACACTGAGCTGTGAGCCGAACTCAAAGCCTGAAGCACCCCTGCCTTTCTTGGTGGTGATGATCACGACGCCGTTTGCACCTCTTGATCCATAAATCGCAGTGGCTGAAGCATCCTTCAGAATGCTGATGCTTTCAATATCGCTGGGGTTAAGAAAGTTCATAGGGTTGGTGTCGCCGGTAGTACCGAACCCTACATCTGCTGCAGCAGGCTGAGTCCCCCCTGCAAGAGGCACTCCATCAACAACGAACAGAGGGTTGTTGTTTGATCTTATCGAGTTGGTACCGCGAATCCTCAACTGAACACCATCACCGGGATTTCCGGATGCTGACGTCATTTGCACCCCAGCCGTTTTTCCCTGGATAAGTTGCTCCGGTGAAGAAATAAGCCCTGCGTTAAAATCTTTTGCAGAAACTGAAGTAACCGCACCGGTCGCATCACGTTTGTTTACCTCACCATATCCAATGACAACCACTTCAGAGAGTGCCGTCACGTCTGCATTCAGCGCGACACTTACGGATGATTGTGATCCGACGGGTAATTCGGTCGATTTATAACCTACGAATGAAAATACAAGTGTCGCATTGTCACCGACACTGATTGAGTACGATCCGTCGGCTGACGTGATCGTTCCGTTACTGGTTCCTTTTTCTAAGATGTTTACTCCTGGTAGGCCGGTGCCGTCTTCGGCAGCCGTCACAGTTCCTGTGATGATCCTCCCCTGCGACCACCCTTCAGTGGATAGCATTGTCAAAAATAGGAGGACCGTACAGTATCTGCTGAACAGATAAAATTTTGTCATACGGTTTTTTGGTTTGGGTTTAAAATTGTTGGCGACTTGAAAAGTGTTTTTCAAACGTTTCCAAATCAGTTTATAATATAATTAGAAGTTTGGCACATTAGGTGTAAAAACATACATCTTTTTGACAGAAAACGGTATCGCAATCGTTTCCTAAAAATAAAACTTCAATTATCGCCCGCTTTAATTGCCGTTTTTTGAAGTTTTTGCAAACCGCTCACCTATATTTGACTGATCCCTCTCCCGGATCACATTTCTATGAAGCGCTCAATATTTGCTCTCATTGTAATTGCCTGTTCCACCCTCTCCATCGGAGAAAGTTTCGCCCAAACTGAAATCTTTCCTCCCACGTGGTGGCAGGGAATGAAATGGTCGAAAGTGCAACTCCTGGTGAAGTCAAGTGATCCCTCCTTCAGCTCATCCGATGTCCAATTGAACATCCCCGGCATTACGCTCGAAAAAGTCAGCAAGTTTGAAAATGGCAAATATCTTTCTCTCGATCTCGCCATCTCCCCTGACGCAAAGCCCGGGACTTTTAATATCGTCTTCACCAAAGGAAAAAAATCACAGCGTGTACCCTGGACGTTGAAAGAAAGAAATTCCAGTACGAAGTTCGCGCAAGGGGTACGGTCCGAAGATCTGATCTATCTCATCATGCCGGATCGTTTCAGCAATGGCGATCCATCCAATGATCGCATTAAAGGAATGCGCGACCAGTCACTTAACAGAGATTCCATCTTCCATCGGCATGGTGGCGACCTTCAGGGAATTATCAACCACCTGGATTATCTGCAGGACCTGGGCGTCACAACGCTATGGCTAATGCCTGTATTGAAGAATGACATGCCGAATCGTTCGGAGCATGGATATGCCATAACAGATCATTACAAAGTGGACCCTCGTCTCGGAGGCGATGCGATGTACAGGAAACTTAGCGATGAACTTCACAAAAGAAACATGAAGTTGATACAGGATGCTGTGTATAACCACATCGGCCTCTATCATTTTATCGTACAGGATGGGCCGGCCAAAGACTGGCTCAATCAATGGCCTCAATACACCGGTACAACCTACAAAGATCAGGTTCTAATGGACGCCTATGCCGCTGAGAGCGACCGAAAACGAATGAGTGACGGATGGTTTACTCCCATGATGCCGGATCTGAATCAAAAAAATCCTTTTGTTGCCAACTTCCTGATTCAGCATGCCATCTGGTGTGTGGAGGAATTCGGAGTCGACGGTTGGAGAATCGATACCTATGTTTACAACGATCTGGATTTCATGAATCGTTGCAATCAGGCACTCTTTGATGAGTATCCGAACATCACCATGTTTGGTGAAACCTGGGTGCATGGCGTGATCAACCAGGCCTACTTTGGAAGGAATATCATGAACACTGAATTCAAGAGTAACCTCCCCGGACTCACCGACTTTCAATTGAACATGTACGGAATTGAGCAGGCAGTGAACCAACCCTTTGGCTGGACTGAAGGTGTCAACAAACTTTATTCGACATTATCAAATGACTTCATTTATGTCGACCCGACACAAAACGTAATCTTCCTTGACAATCACGACAAGAGCCGTTTTTTCTCCGTCGTTGGCGAGGATATCCGAAAACAAAAGATGGGAATAGCGTGGCTCCTCACCTGCCGCGGCATACCTCAGCTATACTATGGAACAGAAATACTGATGAAGAACTTCTCAAATCCCGACGGATTGGTAAGACTTGACTTTCCAGGGGGATGGGCTGGCGATAAATCGAACAAACTCGTGAAGGAAGGACGTACTTCAGAAGAAAATGACATCTTCCAGTTTACAAGAGCACTGGCGAATTTCAGAAAGAGCTCCAGCGCGCTTACCAAAGGGAGATTTATTCAATACGTTCCGGAGGATGGCGTTTATGTTTATTTTCGTAAGTCGGCTGACCAGACTATCATGTGTATCATGAATTCAAACGATAAGCAAGTCAGTGTAAGTACGGAGCGCTTCAAAGAAACCATCGAACCGCACTCGAACAGCAGAGAAGTCGCAACACAGAAAACGGTGAGTATGATGAAGGAGATTTTAGTTCCGGCGAAGTATGTGATGGTGCTTGAGCTCCTGCCCTAGACTGCTTTTGCCGGAAAAGACACAAAAAAGCTCGCTCCTTTTCCGGCTTCACTTTCGCACCATATTTGTCCTCCCATTGCTTCGACAAACTTCTTTACGATGGATAATCCCAGACCGGTAGATGTTTCGTTACCTGTGGGCCTTGCGCTAAGTTTTTGATATTTCCCGAAAAGCTTAGCCTTGTCACTATCGGTCAAACCAGGACCTTCGTCCCGTACTTCAAGTATTATTCTTCCATCGGATGCAGACAAGTTCAGGAAAACGTGTCGATTTCCCGGCGAGAATTTGATTGCGTTTGACAAAAGATTTTCACACACCTGCTCTGTGTAACCGCTATCGGCAACGGCGTGTAGCCCTTCCGGGAGATCGCGGTGAATTACGATCTGTTTTTCTCCTGCAGCGAGTTCGTACCGGTCTGCCAGCGCACCGATCATCTTAGCCATTGGTAACTCTTCGATGCGGAGGTTCAGTTGCTTCGATTCGATTGCTTCAACATCGAGGATCTTGCCGATCATTTCAGAAAGCTTCTCAGAGCTTGTTTCCATCATGTTGATAAAAGACATCGTTTCCTCTGACCTGTCAGAAATGGTCTGCTTGAGAAGACTGAGTAATCCGCGAATCTGATTCAACGGACTTTTCAAATCGTGGGCCACGATACCAATAAGGTTGTTTTTCTCATTGTTCAGGTTGAGAAGCTCCTCGTTCTTTCGAAGGATTTCATCTTTCTGCAACTCGACCTCACGATGCATGTGCGTAATTGTCTGGTTGGCATCATGCAGGTAATCGGACTGATCAAGCAGGGCCTCCTTCTGCGCGATGAGCTCTTCATTTTTCGTGATCATTTCCTCGTACACCGCGTTAAGAGTCTCAGCCTGCTCCTGGATCATCTGCTGTTTCTCCGTAAGCTCCTTATTCTTCAGGCTGATTTCCTCGTAGGCATCTTCAAGCTTGGTTGTAAGTACAAGCAGATCGTTCTTCTTATACTCAAGAAGGTAGTTATTGGAGACCAGCGCATCCTTTGCTTTGTTAAGCGTACTCACTTTGGCTTCCAGTCTCTTTGTCCTTTTCTTCAGCTCTTGCTGAAAGGAAGGCAAAAGATCGGCTGAACATGTTGAAATTTTTGCGAGGGTACCATTCACCTTCTTTCGCTCTTTGGCGATGAAAGCACTTATTTTGGTATCTCCGGAATCGAGGGCGAGCTTTTCGACTTTGTCCAGCAACTTCGTCAACGCCGTCTCGTGCCTGACGATTTCATCTCTGATGTGCTGAATCTTATTCATGATGACTTCCGAGGAAAAAATTCCGGCCATGCCCGAGAGGAGAAAAGCAGCGCCAGATATTGATAGGAAATTTATAGCAATTTAACGGCCCTTAAAACGCTAAAACGGAAATTTCCTGACATGTTGTAGCTCTGGTTCTGTTCCGTCAGCTTTCCCGGTGCGCAGCGGTCGCAAAGGTTACCACAATTCCATCGATGGAAAAATCTTCCCAAAGCCTACATGACCGACCTTCCAGGAGCGATAAACCGCTTAAGAAATGACGTGCATTACCGTAGGCCTCGCATGGCTGAGGGCTACTGGCCCTCAGCCATATCGGTTCCTATTATCATAAAGTCTATGAATTGATTCCTAATACTTCACTACTCTTGATACCGCCCTTCTGCCATTGATTCCCTGGCGTACGACGAGATACATACCTGCAGGAAGGTCACCCAGGTCGATGGTATTCCCGTCACGATGGAAGCTGCATTGCTGCCCACGCGCGTCGAGGACTCTCACTTGTTTTGTGTGATCTTCGAGTGTAACCCGACCATTCGTCGGATTGGGATACGGATATGCACCTGCCACCAGCGTCTCGGGAATAGCAGTCACAGGCCCCGCCCCGATCTGCACATCCGTGAACAACCGATACTCTCCACGTTCCAACGGAAGAGAATGTGGTAGTGAGCTGACACTGATTGCTGCTCCTCCATTGTAATAATCATACCATGTGCCGGTATGCGGAAAATTCACAGAGGCGGTTGAATTACTCAAACCGAAATTCGCTACTGCGGTGACATTCATCTGCGCTGTAGATGCCGGTGTCACTGTATAAGGACTATTTTTCACCTGGACCTGCTTGATCAAGGAAGAACCTCCCGAAATTGTTGCGGTTCCATCTGTGAATACCGGGTACGTTGTGTGCAAACGAATCAGGTCCGATGTCTGAATGAACAATCCTGCGCGTTCGTCTTCATTGATATAGTTCCACACCAATGGTTTCGGAGACACTCTGCAATTTTCATTCACCGAGCCATCGTCGCAGGTGTTAATACTATAATCGTAACCCAGTTCTCCAAATTGCCAAAGCATCTTCGGGCCGGGGATTGAATAGAAGATCACTGATGCTGCCTTGATTCTATCCATCGATGTCTCAGGATTCTTGGTTGAATAAGGTCCAAGAGCTGCGCCAAAGTTTTTATTCCTGTATGCGAGGCGCTCTTCATCATGACTTTCCATATAGGACACCAGGTGCGGTACATTCCAGCTTCGAGCCTGATGCGAGGTTCCTGTAATATCATTGCTGCTTTCGTAGCCCATCGTAAGCTGACTGTATGCATTATTCAAATTACCCCATAACATCATGCCCTTGCCCTCATCTGCGCGGTATTCCGCCAGCTCCTTTTCTTCCTGATTCACCGAAAGATGTTCAAGAATAACATACGCTTCAGGGGAGTGCTCCCAGATTTTGTCGGACATCCTTTTTAGCAATGCAATCCTGCTCGCGTCGTATGCACTCCACGCGCCGACATCGTTTGGATTATTCTGCTGCGTGAATCCCTTAGACAAATCGAATCGGAAACCGTCGACGCGATACTCGTTCAGCCAGTAGTGATTCACGGTGTCGAGGTATGCCTTTGTATACTCGCTCTCATGGTTCATATCAAAAAACACATTGAAGGGGTGCTTCGCGTCCGTATTGAACCATTTATTGGTGGCCTTTGGTTTTCCTGTGTTGAAATCAAAATCCATCAACACGTAGGGATTCGGCAGATCCTGGTGGTTCATAGCAATGTCGAGAATGACGGCAATTCCGGCAGCATGACATTTGTCGACGAACTCCTTAAGTCTGTTCTTAGGTCCATAGAATTTGTCTGGGGCAAACATAAAAGCCGGATTATATCCCCAGCTTTCGTTTCCATTGAACTCCATGATGGGCATAAGCTCGATGGCATTTACTCCAAGACGTTTGAAATACTCCAGCGTATCTGTGAGGCTCGCATATGTCTTTGCATTGGGACCGAAAAAATCCCGAATAAGCACTTCATAAATCACAAGGTTCTCTTTCCTTGGACGCTCATAATTAACGGTCTTCCATTGATATGGGATCTGATTTGTCTGAAATACTGATACACGATTGAAGTACCACTTCGTTTGCAGTGCCTTCTGCGGATAAGCTTTCAGATCAGGATACACCGTCGCTGGAATGTATTGATCATCCGGATCAAGAATCTTGTCTGCGTAAGGATCGGCAAGAAATAATTCTTCGTCTACGAGATATTGAAAACCATATTCAGTTCCCGAGGTCAATCCTGAAAGTTCAATCCAGAAAAACTCACCATCACGATTCATCAGGTTGGAGGGCTGAACCTCCCAATCGGAGAAATCACCACGGACGTATGCGGAACTCTTCCCGGGTGCCCACAGACAAAGCGTTACTTTCGTTGCGTCTTCTCCATAATTGATACCGGCAATCACACCTTCAGGCCGAGCCACGGATGGGCTGGGCGCGGAAATGAGAAATGTGAATTCCTGCTCCGCGCTGCTTTCGCCGGCGTTTGCGACAAGTCTCAGAACTCCAAAACCTGTATTCTGGGTAACATCATAAGTATACTCGTAAGTGGTCGAACCAGCTGATTCATCAATCAACGTCTCCCCAAGATAAAGTTTGAATGCAGAGGCGACCGGAACTTCGGCGTTGATCTCAATTTCGTCTCCCTGTGCAACGAAAAGAGGAAACAACGTCGGTGCGTTCAGTCGCAGGGTATAAGCACCGTCCCAGAAATCAGTAACGAAGTCAGTGGTCTGGCCATTAGACCAATCGTTGCCCTTAAGGAGCATCCCCATCGTCTGCGCCCCGGCGATGTCAGAGGCAAAGAAGTCCGCTGGTTTGAAGGTCAGTGAAAAAAGAGTTCGGCCACCGTCTGTAGTTTTTGTAAACTTGGCAAAGTTGGTTTGCGCAGTGTTATTGCTTGCCGGATTGATATTGTACTTCGCATCAATATTTTCTCCGGGAATCCACACCCAGATATACGCATTCGTAAGCGAGGCCAGCGTCGTGCCCGTTACATCGTAAGTTACCGTAATCTCATCCGACGCACGGAATATTGACGGCGTCACCGTCGGATTGAGATTCACCTGCGCGTGCGCAAAATCAATCGTTAACAAAAAGGAAAAAAGAAAGTAAAAATGCTTCATCACGTTTGGGTTTGTATATTATTTCTTGTTTCGTTGCGCTCTCACGTTAGCCATTGCTATGGGAGGAGATAACTGAAAGACAGATACCGGTGCGTTATTTCTTGCCACCACCAATAGCTTCCCTTCCTTTCCATCAAGCAGAACCATCGACCTCACATCACCGCTCAGATCAAGTCCTGTCGTGCGAAATGTTTCCACATCATATGTCCCCTGTCCTCTTCCGGAAAGCATTACTCCCATGCCGGCATCCGAAGGGCCAACCTGCGTACGGAAAGGATAAAAATTTCCCGCAAGGATAAGATCTTCTTTTCCATCGCCATTAAAGTCTCCTGACGTGATTGCATTTACAGCGGAAAGTTGCGCCTCTATGGGAAGAGGAACCAGCTTGAATCCGGAGTTGCCAAGATTCTCCAATACCGAAGACTGGAGTGTATGTACAAATACTTTGGATGACTTTTCAATCTGATCAATCTCCAAAACATCTTTCAGGGTCGCACGTCCATAAGAATCGTACGTCGTAAACTTTTTCCTGAGGGAGGCAATCTGACCGAGCAGCTCATCGCGACTCGCCACGGGGTATTCGACGCCTTGTATGAAGCTCGTCATGATCGGGTCGAGTTTCCCGTCGTTGTTAAAGTCATCATAATAAATGGTCAGAGGTTGATCCGAGGAAGCTTTCCATGGAAGATTCAAACCTGCATTACCAAGTATGAAATCAATATCACCATCGCCATCGAAATCGAATGGAAAGATGGAACGCCACAAACCTCCGGACTTTTCCAGTTCAGGCAGCTCAAGCTTTGAAAGACGTCCATTCGAATTTTGAAACACCATCACATTCATCCAATCACCTACGACGATCATATCCTTCCAACCATCATTGTTGAAATCATACCATAGGGCATCCGTTACCATCCCCGGTGTACGCAACTGTTCGTTAATTTCTTTAGTAGCAACCCGGAAGATTGGGTCATTGCCAGTATTACCGTTGTTAATAAGAACAGCACCCGGTCCGGGAAGGGGAAATTGCCCTGGCTGAATTCTTCCACCCACGAAAAGATCTAAATCTCCGTCGTTATCCACATCACCTGCGGCGACACAACTGCCACTTGAATGATCAGCAATCATTGCACCCTCTGGTGCAGCAGAAAATTTTCCTGTGCCATCATTCAGGTAAAGCCTGTCATCCAATTGGGCAGAGCCTTGCTGGAACTCAGTCCCGCCGCTTACGACGAAAAGGTCGAGGTCACCGTCGCCATCGACATCAAGAAACGTGGCTCCGGTATCTTCCTTCTCCTTGTCCTGATACCAGGGACCGGAAATTTTTCGAAAGATTCCTTGTGGAGAAGAAAGATATAACTCACTTTGGTACCCGGTGGCGCTACCCACGTAAAAATCATCCCAACCGTCTCCGTTGACATCCCCTTTCGCCAACGGTGGGCCCATACGCGATAGTTTATATGGAAGAAGTAGCTCGTGGTCAAAATCATCGTATTTGTTCTCGACATGCTGAAAGTCTACACCCATTTGCGTAGTCACATCATCGAATAATTTTTTGGCATGGATGCCTGGCCTCTCTGCTTTCTGAGCGTCTGAATAACGGATCTCCACAAGTTCATTGACGGGAACATTTTCTTTCGTGGTTACTAGCCCGTCAGGCCATTCAACCGTGATATCCACTTTATCGTCCTTGGCTGTACCGAAGTGAATGATATGATCAATTGAAGACTGGAATCCGCGTGAAAGAAACTGTTCGCGGGTTTGAGTCCCCGTAGACGTTTTTAACGTCACTTTGGCGCCGACACCAAAAGGATTGGACGCCGGCCCCTGAAGAGCCGCGCGGACAAACCCATTGGTATTCATTTTCCGGGAATTATTTACCAGGATCGTTGCAGGTTCGTTTGTATTATTAAGGATGATGTCGAGGTCACCGTCATTGTCAAGATCCGCATAGGCCATTCCAAAGGAAAGATTCTCTTTGCCGACACCCCACTCCTTGCTGACATCGGCGAAGGTAAGATCTCCGTTGTTTCTGAAAACATAATCCGGCGTCTTGGTTGAACTCATTTTGCTGACCAGCTGGTAGAGATTAAGTTCTTTTCCTTCCTGCTTCGATTTCTTCCTTTCCTCTTCAACAGTGTACTTGAGGAAATCCATACTGGTAAAATCACGCAGGTATCCATTTGAAACATAGAGATCAAGAAAGCCATCGTTGTCGAAATCCGCGAACAAAGGTGCCCAGCTCCAGTCTGTCGAAGATATTCCGGCGAGCTGGCCAATCTCACAAAAGATGGGTGTTCCTTCATCATCGATCCCTGCATTTAGCTGCAGCGTATTTCGCATTTGCTGATAATGAAAACCACTGTCCACCATTAAATTGTACCGGTGGTAATCGTCAGGACCTTTGAGAAGCTTCTGGCGATAGTTGTCTTCTGGCCACATGTCGACCTCTACAAGATCGATCAATCCGTCATTATTGAAGTCTGCGGCATCACTACCCATACCGTTGCGCGAGAAGTGAGACAATGACTTCTTCGTCATGTCTCTGAATGTGCCGTCGGCATTATTGATATACAGAAAATCCTGTTCTTCGTAGTCGTTGGTGACGAAAATATCGGGCCATCCGTCATTATTAAAATCACTGATTGAAACCCCGAGTGCAAAGTTTATCCCACCACCATGAATGCCGGCCTCCGAACTCACTTCCGTATAATATTTTCCAGGAGATGTGCCAGATTTACTATCGACGATCATTTCGTTTCGATAGAGGCGGTTACCGAAGTTCGGATGTCGGAGATTCCGAAGGGTGTTGGTATTGATGAAGGGTGAGAAGAACTCGTTTCCGTGATTGATGAGGAACATATCGAGGTCTCCGTCCTTGTCGTAGTCAAAGAAAGCAGATTGAGTGGAAAAGGTTGCCTGTGCGTCCAGACCGTAGGCCACGGCGCTTTCGGTGAATGTCGGGATCTGGCCCTTAGTGCCTCCGTTGTTTATGAAAAGCTGGTTCGAAAGATTGTAAGTCGTGTCGGGTCCGGAATAACAAACATAAATGTCCATCCATCCGTCACCATTCACGTCCACGGCGGTAACTCCTGTTTTCCATTGAGCCCTGCCGCCGGTGCCGGATTGTTCTGTGACATCTTCAAATTTCAGATCGCCACGATTGATATAGAGTTTATTACTTACGGCGTTTCCAGTGAAGTAGAGGTCACACAGCCCGTCATTGTTGAAGTCCGCTGCGGCCACTCCTCCACCATTGTAGGTGTATTCGTAACTAAGAATGTTTATTTCGGGAGTCTCTTCAACTTTGTTAACAAATTCTACTCCCGATGCAGATGGTTGAAGTGTTGTGAACAGTGTACGCTCATCGGTTCTGCATGATGCAAAGCCAAGAATAATTAAAAGAAGGGATGCATACTTTATAATTGTTCCCGACATGCTTTCAGATTCCCCTACTTCGCGTAAGAAAGAGTTTAGTCATGGTTTAAAAAAGACGAAGATCAGGAGGGGTGCTCCTGATCTTCGAGACTGTTAAATTTTAGTCAAGTGTTACTGTCTTCGCATTAAGATCGACAGTCACTGTTCTTGATCCTGGTGCTCCTATGTATTGGAAGTTGCTGTCACCATCATTCGCATTTTCGAAATCTGGATCAACAGTGGTAAAATAGGGATAATTATACGAGTCCGGTCCCCAATCAGGTTGTGCAAAAAACCGGAATGCTCCATTCGTGAAATCTGCTGTTGCTTCAAATACCCCCGGTGATTTATACGTCATTGCCACTGCATCGGAAGGCCACGAACCCCATCCGTTGAGCGCCTCGCCCATCATGTACAGAACAGGATCAGGTGTGTCTCCTATTGTTACTGTCCTTTCGTTCAGGTCGACCGTAACTTTCAGGACGCCAGGAGTTCCTACGAATCTGAAATTGCTGTCGCCATCACCGGCATTTTCGAAGTTAGCATCAACAGATCCGGTGAAGTAAGGATAATTATAGGAGTCCGGACTCCAATCCGCTTGGGCGAAGAAACGAAAAGATTCATTGGCAACTTTGAATTCAGCTTCGGCTACGAACACTCCTGGCTTCACATAGGTCATCTTAACGGCATTATCTGGCCAAGGGCCCCAGCCATTCAGTGCAGCGCCCATCATGTAAAGAACAGGCTCGGTCGTCGCTTCAGCCACTACGGTTTTTGCATTCAGGTCAACGAATACTTTGTACCATCCCGTTGCACCTGCGATCCTGAGATTTGAGTCACCGTCTTCGGCATTGACAAATAACGGATCAACAGAAGTGAAATAAGGGTAGTTGTATGAAACCGGACCCCAGTCTTGTTGTCCGAACCAGCGGAATGTCTCACCACTCGTAAAGTATGCAATCGTTTCATACTTCCGGAAAGACGTGCTTTGCCATTCCACTGCATTGGCCGGCCAGGGGCCCCAGCCTTTTAACCCTGCTCCCATACCCCAGATTGGCGGAAAGCTCGTAGCGTATGGCGTGACTGTGATCGTAATGGCGTTTGAGTAAACAGGTTCAAATTGATTGCTTATAGAAGATACAACTCTCACCTCGATGTCAGCTGCTTCATCAGGAGTCAGTCCCATTCCTAAAA
>JAEYXN010000119.1 GCA_023431285.1 Bacteroidota bacterium | reverse complement strand
GCCGAGAATGCTTCATTGATTTCATAGAAGCCGACATCCGATTTGCTTACGCCGGCGTGTTTCATTGCTTTAGGAATGGCAAGTGCAGGTGAAGTGGTAAACCACATCGGGTCCTGTGCAGCGTCGGCGAAGCCGCGGATCCTGGCGAGAGGTTTTAATCCAAGTTGTTGCGCTTTCTCCTTGCTGACCAGCACCAGCGCGGAGGCTCCGTCATTCAGAGTACTTGCATTCGCTGCAGTGACCGTTCCCTCCTTTGCGAACGCCGGTTTCAACCCGGGGATCTTTTCAAAATTTACATTTTTGTATTCCTCATCTTCCGAAAAGAAACTCTTATTTCCTTTCTTATCGGTCATTTCCACAGGGACAACCTCGTCCAAAAATTTTCCGCCCGCCCATGCTGCTGCAGATCTTTTGTAGGAATTGATTGCATATTGATCCTGGTCATCGCGTGTGATCTTCATTTCCTTGGCAGTGTTGTCGGCACAAACGCCCATAGCGCAATGGTTGTAAACGTCGGTGAGGCCATCGTACTGGAGACCATCGAGGAGTTCGTTATTGCCATACTTGTAACCGAAGCGTGCTTTCAGGAGGTAAAAGGGCACATTGCTCATGCTTTCCATTCCTCCGGCAACAACAACATCGTTCTGGCCAGTCATGATGGTCTGTGCGCCAAACATCACGGCTTTCATTCCGGAGGCGCAAACCTTATTGATGAGTGTTGCAGGAATTTCGAATCCAAGTCCGGCACCTGCTGCAACCTGCGTGGCTGGCGCCTGTCCCAGACCTGCTGGTAGTACATTCCCCATAAGAAGCTCCTGTACTTCTTTCGGATCAACAGAAGCCCGTTCCAAGGCTGCCTTTACGGCGATTGAGCCAAGAGTAGTTGCGTTCATACTGGCGAGACTGCCACCGAAGCTTCCGATAGGAGTGCGTACCGCGGAAACGATATAGACTTCTTTCATATGATTGATTTCCCACTGCCGGGATTTAGGTTAATGATGACGGTAAAAGTAATAATATAAAAGTTACCAGTCCGGCTTGTTCTGCTGCTGTGGCTGCCGCTGTGCTTTGCGCTTGTTCTGCTGTAGGTACTGAATCTCCTGATTGCGCATAGCCTCCAATAACATCTTTGCTTTTTCTTCGGGGATCTTCATTTCCTGAAGGCGATCCTTCACGTCCTGAGGAAGCTCCTGCTTGTCCTGCTCCTGCTGTTTTTGCTTCTCTTCCTCTTCTTTTTGCTTTTGCTCTTCCTTCTCTTTCTCGTCTTTCTTCTCGTCGCCTTTCTTCTCCTGATCCTTCTTCTGCTGATCTTCGTTCTTCTTGTCCTGCTCTTTCTTTTCCTGATCTTTTTTCTCCTCGTCCTTCTTATCCTGATTCTGCTGATTTTGCTGATCTTTTTTCTGCTGATCTTTCTTTTGCTGTTCCTCCTTCTTCTTCTGTTCCTCTTCTTTCTTTTTCTGCTCTTCAAGCTTTTTCTTCAGCGCCTTCAGCTTGGCATTGCCCGGTTCTGCGCGCAATCCTTCATTGACTGATTTAAGAGCGGCCTGTGAGTTTCCATTTATATAAAGGTTCGATCCCTCATGGAATTTTGTTTCCGCAAGACGGTCCTGCGCGGCAACACACACTGTGCTCATGACGAAAATTATGACCAGGATAGTCTTCATATTCCTTTGCCTTCTAACGAATCTATTTCAATAACCGTTCGTAACCGTTCCATAAATTCCTTTTGCTGACGCAGCCGCGGGTCGCGGCGCATTCCCCGCTCGAGTACAGAGGCGGCCTCTTTATATCGCTTTTCCGCGATCAATGCTTTAGCTTCAGCGAGGATCGTTTCGGGGAATGCTATGATCATTTTGATAAGTTCATAATTATGTCGTGCACTGTCATTGGCCGGATCTTTTCCCAACGCATTTTTAAAGTGATCGAGCGCTATAAACAACAATGAATCTGCATTTGGAGCCGCGAACACGTCTGAACCTTTTAAGGAAGCGTAACCAAGTTGGTTTGAAGCGATCGATGCGATCTTCGGATCGTTTGCCGCGGTGAGAAGACTATACTTCTCCCTCGACTGCATCCCGATAATCAAAACTGTAGAATCAGGTGAAGAACCACGCCCCATCGCTTCCTGCTCCTGCGTTGCGCGCTGCAGCAGCTCTGACGACAGGTAGGCTGAATTTGCATAATTAATTCCAACAGCTTCATCCTGGATATCTAACGAATCGGACAGTCGCCGATACGTGTTAAACGCGCTCACATAATCCGTTGCCTTATATTCGCGCGCGCCTTGCTTTTTGAGTGCATTGACTTTGGCGATGTTATTTTTTTTGAGGTGACCAACAACTGGGACCATCAGTCCAGCCAGAAGGAGGATGGACACGATGCCTACTATGACAGACCAGTTGTTTTTTACTTTCATATTCGTAGCGCAGGAACGTTTATGAGAATATCAATCAGGAACAGGATTACTCCAGCCAATAGAAAGTAAAAATATTTGTTAGCGGTAACGTCAACGGTCTTCGTTCCCCGCAACTCACCTTCAATTTTGCTGATGGTGTTGATGAGCCTTGATACATCGTTACGGCTGCCATTGATCTCGAAGTATTGTCCGCTTGTGCGGCGCGCCAGCTCTTTTAAGGATTCGTCATTCAGTTTAGTTGTCACCACCTGTCCGCGACGATCTGTCTTTAGACCATTTCCTGCCCTGATGTTTCCTCCTTCGGAAGTTCCTATCCCCAGGGCAAACAGTTTTATATTGTTCTTTTCAATTTCGTCAAGTACGTTCTCTGTCTGCGTTCCGAAATCTTCGCCATCGCTGATCATGACGACGACTTTCGACTTTGGCTGGGTCGTTGGTCCTTCAGTATCTTCCGTGAGTTTTTTATAGGCCATACTAAGCGCAGGAGCAAAATCAGTTCCTGTATTTGGAACGAGGCGGGTGCTCATTGCGTCGATAAATAAGTTAAGTGCATTCTGATCGTAGGTGAGCGGACATTGCACGTAAGCTTCCGAAGAAAAAATAATAACACCGATGCGGTCTCCCGTGAATGCGCCGACGATCCGCTTAAGTTCGAATTTGACTTTCTCAAGACGAGTGGGCTGGATATCGAAAGCATCCATTGACTTGGAGAGGTCAACACAGATCATGATGTCCTTTCCGATAGACTTCACTTCCTTTTTTGATCCTCCGAAGGAGGGCCCGAGGATGGCGGCGATGAACAAAAGGAAATAGATGGTTCTGAGAATGAGTTTGACGAAGATGTTAGCGTATGAGGTATTAAGGGAGCGGGCGATTTTCGCGAGCCGGATGATATAAAGAAAATAGAACAGGCCGAATGCAAGGATAAGGATCAGTTCAGTAAGCCCAAATTCACGAAACAATTGCACAGCGCTCAATTTAGCGCAGGCAATTAACAATTATTGGGAGCGATGTGCAATACCGACTGCATAATGAGTGCGTTACGAAGATGACGCATCTTCCGGCGGACGGATACATCCGAAGAATATTTCCTATCAGGAATTATCAGAATCTGTGGCTAATCGAGCAGTGCAAAATAAAAAAGCCCTCCACGAAATCGCAGAAGGGCTTTTTGTTTTGTCGGGGCGCCAGGATTCGAACCTGGGACCCCCTGGTCCCAAACCAGGTACACTACCGGACTGTGCTACACCCCGAACAAAAGGAGCGCGAAACTATCAAAAGATTGTCAAAAACAAAATTTTTATGTTTCACATTTGTGATCCGCCCGGGACTCGAACACGGAACCTACTGCTTAGAAGGCAGTTGCTCTATCCAATTGAGCTAGCGGACCAGTAAATTAATTTTCAACTTTTGGTTTCACAACCTCAACTCCACGGAACCTTCCCGCCTTCAAGCGGGATGCTCTATCCAATTGAGCTAGCGGACCAAATCCTTTACTTTCCTAAAAGAATTTCACGACACCTTCCAGTCTCGCCGGATTCTTTTTCGTTAGAAAGTTAATGAAGCGGAGAGGGGGGGATTCGAACCCCCGGTACCGGTTGCCCAGTACCGCAGTTTAGCAAACTGCTGGTTTAAGCCACTCACCCACCTCTCCAGGTTTTTAAAAGTGCTTTTTTAAAAGGAAGTGCAAATATAGAAGAAGCGGCTAAACTAACGTAAAATCGCCACATTTTTTTGAAATGACTGAAATCCTATAAGTTAGCCCACCAATCCCGACATGGTTACCATAAAGAAAGCAGCTGAGTGCGACATCCCAACAATCAGAAACCTGGCCGAAAGAAGCTGGTGGCCGACATATAGCGCGATTCTTAGTGAAAGGCAAATTCGATTTATGCTTGACACGCTCTACTCAGAAAAGCGTCTTACGGAGGGATTTAGAACGAACGAAGTCTTTTTGCTTATGCATGACAAGAATGGATATACAGGATTTGTATCCTATCAACCCTGGAAAGAAGAGGCCGCCTGGAAGATAAATAAGCTATACGTTTTGCCGGAGTGCCATGGGTTGGGTTACGGGAGAAAACTCGTTGAAGAAGTTATAAGAGCCGCCCGCGATGAGGGAATCACCACCCTTGTTTTGAATGTTAACAAGTTTAATCCCGCATTTAATTTTTATAAGAAACTTGGTTTCACTGTCCTCCGGGAAGAAGATATTCCAATTGGTCAATATTGGATGAATGATTATGTAATGATCCTGCCACTTAAGTAAAACTCTTCAGACTAAGTGACTTAACCCGCAGGATTGATCTTCCCCCCTAAAAGGTGCCTAATTACATAACCTTAAAAGATGCAACTCGCTTCGCAACAAGTTGGATATACAATATAAACAAGCTACGAAGAACGAAGGATCCGTATAGGTTACGTATAGGAAGAGCGAAAGGAAACCGAGACTAAAAACTAGTTCTCAAAGGGATGCGTAGGTTCCAGGATTCGTTGTTCTCACCAGTACAGATTGAGTTTCTGTTCAATAATACTCCCTCTTCTCTTTCCTCGCAGCAGCACCCGTCACGCATGCCAGCCCCCCAACAAGTCCCCCTAGCACGAGGGTCACCACAATCAATATCCACTTTTCGCCAACAGGCTCCATAATTCTCGCCACCTTCGAAGCAAGGTCAACGGAAGCGCTATCCGATATCATGTAAATCTTCAAACCCCACAAAAACACTACCCCCAGAAACCCACCAATGAAGTTGTTTCCGGAACGAAGAACAAATCCAAAAACCGCAGCAACAAAAGCAACACTATACCACGGCAAAAACATCTCGAAGATGTAACCGAAAATGACTATCGCCACTATCTGAACTAAAACTCTCATCTCTATGGCTTAAGGACTGTGGAGTACATAGATTTTGTTTTGACACCAGCGGCATCAGGGTGGAAGACCAATCGATAGTAAGTTCCCTCCGCCCACGGGTCTACCATGTTATCGTAGAAACGACTACCGGGATTGCCGCTCTGACCGGCGGGGTACACTCCCCATGCCTTTACCTGCGGCTTCTCAAGGCTCACTATGTATCGCCAGCTGGGTGCGACGCGATGGTCAGCTGCGTTCACAATCCCTTCGCCACCGCCGACTCTTGGATGGGAGCTGAGTGGCTCCAAACGCAGTAAATGCTGGACATACGTATCTTTGAAATCCGCCCATCGCGCAGACTTCATTCGTGTAGCCTCCCAGTTGGAGATTCCCTGCACAGCCTCTGAGAACGAAAGCCGTATCAGGTCCTGAAGTGTTTCCGTTTCCTTTGTGTTTACAATATCCCACAAGGGCAGGTCCGGGTGATTCTTCATCAGCCGCATAGTGTTCAGATCCTCTGGCGTAACCATCGGTACGTCCGATGCCACCATTTCATCCCAGGCCATGCGCATGAAGCTGTCCCACCACG
>JAEYXN010000116.1 GCA_023431285.1 Bacteroidota bacterium | reverse complement strand
CTTATGTATCTCTCATACTCCAATACATAAGCGTTCACTACATTCCCCATTGAAGATCCGATGTCAAGACCGGTTTTGTTGATGAAGGTGTCGCGATAGTTTCCGTTCCAGACGTTGATTACATTTTCAGTGAGCGTTCCCATCCGCTCAGTAATTCGCTTCAGATAGGCAATCCGTTTGGAAGCATCTCCATCTGTTGTATATGCCTGAATGATTGCTTCGTCATTTGCGGCGACTCCATTAATCAGATAGTCCAGTGCGGGAAATCCCTGTGAGGAGTACGCCGCGGGAACATCGAGATTTACGGAAGGATCGTTGATGTTGTTTGTGATTTGAGGAACGCTTGCCGGATAAATGTTGAAAAAATTTCTTAGTCCGTATTGGTCGGCGCCACCGAATTCAAACAACTCCACTTTTTGCCATTCGATGTAAGCGGACTCCCACGCTGAACGGAATTCTAAAAGTGTCTGTGCATCGGGAGACGCCGTGAAGGCATCCCCCTTAGCAATCATGTTGTCGATACTGACACCGAAATTTTGATAAGAGGGCTTGACGATGTTGTCCACCCAATGGATCAATATCGCCTGGCGGTCTTTGTTATTGTCTTCGGTAGACGGTTCGTCACTGCCGTTGCAGGATGCCATCAGGATGACAGTGGCCAACAGAAGAGTTTTGTGTATCGATTTTAGCATGGTCTTATAAATGAACAATGGACTGGTCCGGGACCAATCCATTATTAATGGTATATATCAGAATCTATTATCAGAAATTGAATTGTTCCCGTATTTCATCGGCAGCGTGGTTGATTTTTGAAACCGTCAGATCCCAATAACCGAATTCACTTCCGACTAGATGATCGATGACGTGATCAGAAAATTCTGCATCTGCATCGTGCTTTTTTGCAAATCGAAGGGAGTAGATGAACCCAAGGCCTTCTCCGAAAGCATGAACGCGCTTTGCCTCCGTATCTCCTGCTTTCCATTTGTCAAGGTATCCAAGTGCGGCATTGGCAATAGCTTTCTCGAATTCGGTGCGAATGAAATCTGCCTGACGTTCCAGTTCAGCACGATCATTATTGACGATAGCAGCGCGGCCTTTCAGAAACGCTCCATAAATCTGCGCATAGCTGCCTTTGTTGTATTCCCAAATATAAGCACCAGCTCCAAATTCGGTTGTACCTCTGACCGCATCAGTTGCGCCTTCGAGATAAATAGGATTGAGTGTCAGGAATCCATAAGCAATATCCCAATTGTGTTCCAGTGCGGTATAGTTTTGTCCGGCGACGAGTTTTGTGTTGTCTGCATTGAGTCCCTCATCGAGAAGGACGTTGCCGATATAATCAAGTTGATATGCGCCGATCAGTGATTTTTGAATGACCTGAATCAACTCAAAACCCTTGTCATCTACGAGGTATGTCCCGATTTTTCCAGCGACTCCTTTAGATGCTTCCTGGTTTATTGATCCGCTGGCAAGCTCGATTTGATCAAAGAGATCATAGAGGTATTCGTTTACCAGTGCTTTTTCACTTCCGGGGAGAGAGGAAGCCACGTGATCTTCAATGCGCTGTCCGGAGGCGTTGAGCTCGTCTCCATTGATAGAAATTGTTGCAGTTGAAACATCGATAAATGGATTTCCGCTATTCGAAAACAGGTCGATGAACTGCTGCGCTTCCAGTGTAGTGTTAGCTGCAATAGAAGAAGTGCCGTGATAATTCAAACCCTGAAACATTTTATGGAGGGTGTTTCCTTCGGTCAGGTCTACTGTGGATTCATGGTTCTCGTTGTGAAATTGGTCCGCGTATGCAACATCATTTTTCAGAGAATTATAGTCGATAGACGGCCGGAGGCTTGACGCTTTTTCATCGTCATTATCGCATGAAAAGAGAACAGAAAGGACGGCCAAAGCTGGGAGGTATCTTAAGTTCATTGATGCGTGGGTTAATTTTGGTGAGGGCAAAGATATTTATTTAGACTGTTTCTAAAATAGTTCTTTAGAAAAAATCTAAATAAGGTTCTTTGTGTTTAAACACGCACGCGAAATGTAAATCAGAAACTGCCCCTGTTCCGAACTGCGAAATCGACTGCTCTCGCTGTCAACGCCATATACGTAAGGGATGGATTTTGAGTGGATGTGGAAGTCATACACGCCCCATCGGTAACAAAAACATTCTTGCAGGAATGCAGTTGGTTCCATTCATTAAGGAGAGAAGTCTTTGGGTTCTTACCCATGCGGACGCCACCCATTTCATGAATATCAAGACCTGGAGCTTGTTTTGAATCGGAAGCATGAATTTCAGTGAATCCCGCCTTTTCAAACATCTCGGTGAACTGCGCGATGTAGTCACGAATCATCTTTTCGTCGTTGTCGTCGTAGTCGATCGAAATTGAAAGTTGGGGCATTCCCCATGCGTCTTTTTTCGAATCGTCAAGTCTGACAAAATTTGATTCTTTCGGAATGGTTTCGCCCATCATGTGAGAACCGACGCGCCACATACCGACTTTTCTTTTTGTAAGATTCTCTCTGAGCTGGAGTCCAACGCCCTCGCTATTTTGTACATCGTATCTATCGGCGCCGAATCCTGCCGCATACCCTCGAAGGAAATCAGTCTCCTGTTTATATAGATTTCGGAATCGTGGAACATATCCACTCGTCATGCGTCGTCCCTCTGTGGTCTGATCTGCGAAACCTTCGTACTGCGCGTTAATACGTGCGCGGTAATTATGAAACGCGACATACTTGCCGAGAAGATCGTTGTCGTTACCAAGCCCGTTGGGAAAACGATTTGATTTTGAATTCAGCAGAATCAGATTCGTATTTAGGGCGGCGGCGTTCACAAAAATAATCGGCGCATAAAATTCGATTGACTCTTTTGTATTTGAATCAATCACCAACACGCCTTTTGCCTTACCCTTTGCTTCATCGTAGATAATAGAATGAGCGATCGAGTCCGGCCGGAGCGTCATGTTACCAGTTTTCATCGCCCACGGGATGGTGGTGGCGTTGCTGGAGAAGTATCCCCCGAATGGGCAGCCGCGTTGGCAGAGATTACGGTGCTGACATTGCGCGCGCCCTTGTTGAATGTGAACAGGCTGCGGCTCCGTCAGATGCGCACACCGCGCGTAGATCATGTGACGTCCTTCGTAATTTTTCTTCAGCTGCTCTTTGAAGTATTTTTCTACGCAGTTCAACTCCAGGGCAGGAAGGAACTCACCATCCGGAAGGGAGTCCAGTCCATCTTTATTTCCAGAGATGCCCGCAAATTTTTCGACGTGGCTATACCATGGCGCAATGTCGTTGTAACGGATAGGCCAGTCAACGGCAAAGCCATCACGGGCAGGGCCTTCAAAATCAAAATCGCTCCAGCGTTGAGTTTGACGTGCCCATAGGAGAGACTTTCCACCCACCTGGTAGCCCCGGATCCAGTCGAAGGGCTTTTCCTGCGTATAGGGATGGTCGTTGTCTTTGACGAAAAAATGCATTGCATCTTCGCGAAAAGCGTAACACTTGCTTACAACCGGGTTTTCTTGCTGGATCTTATAAGGAATTTCTCCGCGATGCTTGAACTCCCACGGCATCATGTTGGTCGTGGGATAATCCACATTATGCTTCACATCCCGACCGCGTTCGAGAACGAGTGTTTTTAGTCCGCGTTCTGTGAGTTCTTTGGCGGCCCAACCACCTGCGATGCCGGATCCAATAACGATCGCGTCATATGTGCGATCCTGTTCACTTTTTATATTGAGGTTTGCCACGAATATTAAGATTGAAGATTTTGAGGAAGAGAAACGCATCCCTTGTATACCGGCCCCGGGACAAGTTTATGAGGCTTTACTTCCGTCATGAAATACTGTGAGGTTGTGTATCCCTGAATGATGTATCTGCGGGAGATGTCAAAAAACTCACGCACGTCTCCTGAGGTTTGATCGTTTGAAAGTATCCGAAGTGTTTCTGTTTTTTCTTCAGACGCCGCCTCTGTAAATGTTTTTCCTCCAGGTACCGGGGCTGATTTGTCGAATGCCTTTAGACCGCGGGAAAAAACTTCCTTCTTTTCGGGTGATAAGCAGTCATCGACCATTACCAAGGCAAAAAGATGGGCGTTCACTGCCCGTGCTCCCGGCTTGTCGGTCCCAGGAATGAGTGTCTGCGCAAGCTGGGCCATCAGTTCCTCATCGTCAGCGGAAATTTCCAGATTTTCCAGCGCGACAGAAACCTGTTTGGAGTCCCTGACACATGCCGGCAAGAGGATAGCTGCGGCACCTGAAATGGCGAAACGTCTTAGAGCTGTACGTCTGTTCATGAATCGGTTTAATAGTCTGACAAAATTACGATACTACCGGAATATTTTGCAGCGGCCCCGAACCGGCTATCAAAAACATGTGTGAATCAATGGGTGCCATACCTGTAGCGTTATTGAAGAAGCTTTGTTAGCTTTCGCTCGTAAACCATTAGCGCCAATGAAAGTCTTGATTTGTGAGGATCATGAAGTTGAAATGAAGGTGATCCAGGTGGCGTTACAGGATTTTGCCATCGACTGGACTTGCGTTAATGATGGGAGAAAGGCCCTTCGGGTACTGGAAGAGAAGAATGATTTTGATTTGATCATTACAGACATTCATATGCCGTTCAATAACGGTGATGAGATCCTGCACCTGGTCCGGGAAGTTCAAAAGAAAGATACGCCGATCATAATGATATCGTCTGATGACGAGGAAGAAGTGATTCGTCTGGCTCTTCGCCTTGGCGTAAATGAGTTTATTGAAAAACCGATTGAGCCCGCAATAGTCAAAAAGAAGGTTTCAAAATATCTTCATTGACACGTGCTAATCTCTCGTCTGGGAGAATGTCGCATTTAACCCTGTTTCTGTCGACTTTAGTCTCGGTAGAGGTTTTAGTCTGAGGGTACCTTTGTGAAAGGTTACCCGATATGCAGTTCAGCAACAGCCTGACAAAATTTGAGGTTTACAACCTTGTCATCCGCCGCGTCTTTCACTGCGATGCAGGGCGCATTTTTGATGCGTGGACACAACCGGCTTCCTTGATGAGATGGTGGGGCCCCGCCGGTTTTACGGCCCCCGTTTGCAAGATTGATCTCCGGGTTGGTGGCGAATACCATTGTTGCACACGGTCTCCTCAAGGAGTCGAGTTCTGGACAAAAGGAATCTTTCGGGAGATAATCAGACCGAAAAAAATCGTAGCAACAGACTCATTTTGTGATGCTGAGGGAAGAATCATCACACCTTCGTCAGTGGGCTTATCGCCGTCCTGGCCACACACCTTACTGGTTATCGTTACGTTCGCACAACGAAAGGACCATACGCTGGTTACCATCAGGCACAACGGTATGCCTATTCAGCTAGCTCGTACTTGTGAGGAAGGATGGAACGAGACTCTCGATAAACTGGCAGGTATCCTGTGATGTTATATCAGTGGAAAAGATTCAGAACTCGCTAATCTGCTGAGCCTTTCTGAAAATCCGGTGATCAGACCGTGCTTCCACCACTTCATGTTCCCATGTCACGTGGTAAGGAATGTGAATTTTGTAACCTCCAGGTTTAAGAACAGAGAGAATGTCTGACTTCAAGAAATTCAAAATCATCACAACTTCTTCCGGAGGGACACCAATCCGATAAATCAGTTTCCTGAAATCTTCTTCGCTTTTGTCGGACATTTTCAATGTAGCCGTTGGTGGCGGAAAGGGAGGCTGAATCTTAATCCGCTTTTTACAATTCTCAGCTCGTGACTGGTGAATTTGGTGAGCTGCTGAGCGAGGATGCGATGGCGAAGCCGGGTCAAAGAAAAAAAATAAAACTTTGTTTAGCAGGAGAGCGCCTGAATCAAGCCTCCGGCGAAAACGTTTGATCTGCATTGAAGTTCGGTTTACAGAGTGGTCATCCAGAAAAATGCTGGTTGAGGGTTGAAAATATTTGCCGGGGTGAAACGTTCTGTACAAGGTTCATTCCTTTATTTTTTTTAATTTGGTTTAAGCCGTTTCACCGTCTATGCTGGTATTAATAATTGATGACGATTCCGATGATTGCGCCCTGATGAGTGAGACGCTGCAAAGTATTATCCCGAACGTTAATTGCGTGGCAATCGAAAGTGGGGAGGCAGCGATAAAGTATCTGAGGCAACCGGTCTCGATTCCACATTATATTTTCCTTGATATAAATATGGCCGGCATGGATGGGAAGGAGACTCTTCTCAAGATAAAAAGTATGAAGGCTTATTCGCGGACACGCATCATCATGTACTCCGGCTATGATAACGATCATGAAAAACTGATCTATAGAAAGCTTGGCGCCAACGGCTACATTCTTAAAAGTGAATCACCGGACAAGCTCCTTTCTGATGTCAGGGAAGTTGTAGCGGTGTCTTAGTGCTTCAATCAGAATGATTTTGATATTCCTGCTTTATTGAGAAATCAACAGATGCCGACTTGCATTCCTAAGATCAACCTATGAATTTCCGAAAAGTCAAATTGATCCTTGGATGATGGACACGCCTGGATTTTGGAAGGGTATGTTTCCAGAAATGCTGTGTTTCGTCTTTCATCAATAACACACTTCCGTTTTCGAGGATCATTGAAATTCCTTCGTCAGATTTCTTATGCTTGAACAAGAATTTTCGTGGTGCTCCAAAACTCACGGATGCAATCTGTGGATTAATTCCGAGAACGCGTTCGTCATCACTATGCCATCCCATCCCTTCGTTTCCGTTGTGGTAAAGATTCAGTAGACACGAGTTGAATTTTGTTGCGCAGTGTTGCTCCACCCGCTGTTTTACTTCGAAAAGAGTTTTCGTCCAGGGCAGCGCCACCTTTGTTGAATTCGAATACGAGTAAGAGAAATCCTCGTCGCCGTACCATGCTACTTTTCTGGAGGTGATGTGAACCTTTCCAAAGATTTTCACCACATCGTGCTGCCAATCCGCTTCGCTAAGGAGGGTTGTAAAAATGAGAGAGGACTCTACTTCATTGAAGACTGATGGCATGTAGAATACGGTGCCGTCATGAGGAAGAAGGTTGGTCATAATAACAATGCTTTTGTTCCGGCTATAAACCAAAAGAGGCTGCCCGTTTTAGGGACAGCCTCTTTCCACATATAGGTTCGGTTAAGGATAGGTCGATGTATCTACTGCGGAGTACGCGTTGTTATTCTTGTAGTCCCAGTCACCCGGCTTGCGGAAGACGTCGTTCCAATCGGTCATCCACATCACCATGTTTGTGTGGCCTTTCGCGTAATTTTTATCCACGCCACTCTTTGAGATCAACTGATGATGGTATAAGCCAAATTTCGAATTTCCGCCGACAGGGTTGGCAGGCCACACCGTACTGCCTACGTTTCCTTTGGCTACCGTCGCGCTTCCAGGGAACTCAATGTGTTTTCCATTGATCCAAACATTCCAAAGACCATCAGATCCTGTGCCGTAGACAATTTGCATGATGATATTCAGTCGTGCTCCGGCCGTAACGCGAACACCAGGGGCTACCCAGCGTATACCGCGAACGTTATTGATCAGCATAATTTCTCCACCTTCGGGAGTATAGTAGGTAGGATCGTAAGATCTGTTGAGCTGCTTTGGATAAGCGATCTCTAATTGGAACGCCGGAGGGTGTGCCACTGCCCCTGCTACGCGGCCTGCGTGATTCTGGTAAATACTTACTGGGGTCTGGTTCTGTGTAAAGCCTTCGTTCTTTCCAGGGAAAATGTAGCTGAATCCGATCCATTCTTCCGTTTTGTAGGGAAGATTGAGTGTCCAGGGGTAACGTGTGAATTCTGCACGGTGATGGTAAGGATATGCTGTACCTACAAGTGAGCTTTCGGGTGCTGTAGGTTTAATATAGAATCTGATACGCTCGCGGCCATCTTTCGTGCCTTTCATTACCGCATAAGGGTAATAGGAAATGTTCGCCCGAAGACTTCCATCAACATAAAAGCGTTTGCCGTCCACGATTCCCGACGTAGGAATATTGAGGCTGGACACTTTGAATTTGGTAAGTCCAGTGATAGTAGCGGCCGAATTAATGGTAGCCGACAATTCTTCTACGTCTGTGTTACCGGTAGTGGACGGAAGAGAATCGTCAGAGCAGGAGATGAAGCAGAATAAGACAGACAGGATGAGAGGGTACAGGGAGCGTTTCATGACTTGGCCTCGATGTGCATGTTTAAGTTTTTACATAGATTTAAATTGCGCCGCAATATCAGTCTTGACATCCGTTGGCAGGGAGGTCATTCCTGTCATTGTGCACGTGTGTAATATTTGAATTCAACTATTTTTCCGGGCAGCAGCATTTCCAGTATTCTTGCGCATAGCGGTACGGTTGTTTCAAAGATGCCTGGTAATTGTTTCTTTCAAATTTATTCTCAGGGCAGGCATTCTTTCTCAGCGACGAAAAGTCTGGAGAGTACGCCGAAGTGCTGAATAGATAGTTTACTTACAAACTGAAAATCAGCAAGCTCCCGTCGGTCCCCGACGCTTATCAACCCCACCTCATCCTTCGATTATTTTTCTGCTGACGATATCAACTTCTCAATTCGACGGCTCTTGGAAGAAGGCCGATGTACCGTTCGTCGCAAAATTGAGCGCTAACACTTGGAAAGAATCCTGATTCACGAGATGCGCAGCTGATGCTTCGCACCTACAATGGATGTTTACCCAACGGCAATTTATAAAAACTCCTTTGTTATAAACAAGGAAGTACATGCAGCGGATTTAGCTCTTTGGCAATAATGTTCTGCTGGTAACGTTTTCGGGGCGAATTAAGGCAGCATTTGCTATGAAAGAAACAGGAAATAATTTTGTACGAAATACTATTGAAATACCTGAGCGGAGGCGATAGTGATGTTTTCCGGAGCGATCACACTCTGAAGGAAGTCCAGATAGTCTTTCTTATTCGAAGATTTCTGGAATGAATGGACGCGCAACGCAGGGTGGGGAGCTATTGCATTGGCGCGTTTTGAAAAGAGAATCAATGCGGCATCACCGGCGCGATCTGGTCTCTCAATGGTCTTTAACAACGGCAGCCTTGATGATGGCATGAGATCATCAACGATGATAAAATCTGTTTTCAAAACATGATCTTTCATCAGGAGATTCACACCGGTGTCGCGATTTGTAAAGCTGATACACCGCATGTCGGGAGAGATCCGTCGCAAAGCATCCTTAATCGCATTCAGCTCTCCAAAAAATTCGCCAATGAGTACAATGGTCTTCCTCATGATTAGCCGTTCTCAATTCATCAAATATGACATTAATTTAACAGGAAGGAGCGACAGCCACGAAATTCATCGACAAAATTTTGAATAACATTACTCAGATTGGAATTTCTGTTCACTGCCAGCGACCTCCATTTTCAGACACGATTCCGGTATCAGAAGCTAAACGTCGCGCGAAATGGATTTTTTCCCTCACGAAATGACGCCGAAAAAGAGTTGTTTCAGGGTAAATCATGTACTGTTTCACGCAGGGTCGGCAGCTTAGGGGAATCGTCGCAAAGTGTTTCGTGGTAAATTCGGGTGATTAAACCGGATAGTATGCCCACGGAGAAAATGTGTCTGTTGATTGATGATGATGTTTCCGACACTGCAGATTTCGCCACGGCGATGGCGGAAATTGACAGTCCCTACAAAGTTTTGACGCTTGCCAGTGCGCGAGACGCGATCATGAAACTGCGAAATGGAGAAATCGCCCCGGAGGTGATCTTTCTTGATCTCAATATGCCTTGTGTGAATGGCTACGAATTCCTGGTGTATCTGAAAGGCCAGATGCGTCACCGTAGCATTCCGGTAATTGTTTATTCGATGGCCAGTGATCCTGCAGAAGTGAACCGCACCCGAAAATTAGGCGCCCACGCATTTTTTGAGAAGCCTCAGAGCTATGATATTCTGAAGGCGCGGCTCATGTCTATCTTTCATGAGCTGGAACCTGGCAACGCGACTGTGAAGACTTCATCATTGGGGGGATCGACACCCCCCCGGAACCAATAAGATTGCTGTTTATTCCACGACCGGGCTACCCGCAGGCATCATGTTTTAAGGCTGATTTGAGGGTAAATGCACGAAATGGAATTGCTCTCACAAAAAGTCGTTATCGGGAATCTTACTATTGAAATTTGCGTGCACGATTTATCGTACAGGATGGGGTTTCTCCCTGGCGAAGAGCCCCAGGATCATCTGTTTGTTAACCTCATCGCAAAGGACCAGTCAGGCCGAAAAATTTGGAACACTCCGATTCTTTCAGATGACGGCAAGGTGAAGCCGTATTCTTCAATCAGCGACGCCCTCGCAGACGCGAAACGAAAAATATCAGAGTCATCTGAACAATTTTCGAAGAACTGATTTTACTCTACTGAGCAGAGTGTTATCGAATAAGATAATATTATGACCCATTAGCCCTGGATGGGAATTTCTCATCCGGCCTTGTCCCTCAGCCTATATAATTTACGGATTCATTTGACTCGCATTCGCATGCTTTTTACTGGATTTTTCCGGTTGATGGCAATCTTGAAAACTCCTACCTTAAATTTTGCAACTAACCCCATTGTTGTCGCAATCAGAGATGGAAATAAGTCAAATACCGGAAAACGAGCAGGCACGGATCGAGGCTATGCGACGCTACCAGATTCTCGATTCAGCTGATGATCCGGACTTCGACGGCATTGTAGAAATCGCAGCCACAATCTGCAATACACCGATGGCTGTTGTCACTCTTGTGGATGAAAAACGGCAATGGTTTAAAGCCAGGAAGGGATTGACACAACGCGAAACACATCGCGACCTTTCCTTTTGCTCCCATACCATTCTTGGCGACGACATCCTGGAAATAACGGACACCCTACTGGACAGTCGTTTTAATGACAATCCATTCGTGGTTGGTGATCCGCGCATTCGCTTCTATGCCGGGATGCCGCTCACTACGAACGATCACTTTAAAGTTGGAACGCTTGCCGTTATGGATGTTGTTCCGAGGTCGCTGAATGAGGAACAAAAAAATTGTCTGAGAAAGCTGTCCAGCCAGGTTGTCAATCTTCTCAATATGCGATATACCTTACTGAATTCGCGGCAGAGTATTCAGGAGGTACAGAAGCTTGCCATCATTCTTGATCAAACCAGTGACGCGATACTTGCGATCAATCCACTGGGGTTGATTGAAAGCTGGAACTATGGGGCCGAGATGCTTTATGGATATAAGCGATCAGAAACTATCGGAAGATCCGTGCACGATATTGTTCGAGGTTCGATCATCCCCTATGGCCAGAACTTCGAGGATTTTCTCCAGGGGAATCGCGCTTATCGGGGTGAGGCACGCCATCTCCATAAGGATGGAACTGCCATTCACGTCCTTCTCACTGTGTCGTCGATGTCATTAGACGGAAATGCAAACGCCGGATATGTGCTGCAGCTGCGGGATATTTCTGAGCGTCACCGGCAGGAAGAAGAGTTCCGGAAAGTTCACGAAGAGGCTATGCGCGCTGCTCATGAACGGTATCGAAACATCTTTGAGAATTCTTTGCACGGGATATTTCAGACTACCATTGAAGG